>NZ_JBDGML010000034.1:0-39774 GCF_057655195.1 Arthrobacter sp. Soil_N43 | reverse complement strand
TGCCCGCGGGCACGTTCATCCCCGCCGGAGCGCAGGGTGTCCGCGTGGCGGGTGAGCGCGGCGTGCACGGCGATACCGGCCGAGACGGGGAGCAGTGCGGTCAGGTAGCACATGGTGTCCGGTGCCGGGCGGAGGCTGACGAGCCGTTCGGAGGCGGCATGGGCCGCGCGCCGGGTGACCGAGCGCGGGTCCCGGCGGTAGGCAGCGGCACGGGCAGCGGCCACCACGGCCCGGTCTCCCGCACCGCTCAGCGTCCCGGTATCGGGGGCGAGTTCCTCATCGACGCTACACCGGTCCGCGGCGGACAGGAACGCCGTTTCGCGCACCAGCAACGTGGCCCGCCACTCGTTCAGCTGCCCCGTCTCCAAGGCAGCGAGCGTGTGCGGCATCTCCGTCACCAGGGCCCTGGCCAGGCCCAACAACCGGTTTCCCTTGGCCGGAGATTCGCCACGCGCGAGGGCGATCTGCGCCCCGATGCCCGCCCCGAGCTCATCAGCGGGAATCCCGGCGCCAGCCTGCTGCCGGCGCTGCAGCTGATCAAACGCCACGGTCAGGCGCGCCTGGCGGGCAGCCAAGGCACACTTTTCCTCTTCCAGTGCCCGGATCTCATCAATCAGCCGGGCACCCTCCTGCTCGTCCATCCCTGCGGGCAGAGCTGCCACGTCCCCGCTCAAAGCCAAGGCCGCACCGTCCGTGGCCGGCTCCCGACCGCAGCTGCAGACCCAACCGCACCCCACTGCGGCCGGAACCACTTCGAACCCCCAATACCGTCCATAACTCAAGTGTCGGTGGAGGGTCTGACATTAAAGCGTCCCCATGCCCGTCTGGCGACACCAATCGGGCGACAGACCTAGCCGGCCGGAGTTAGCTGGCCGCGGAACGCCCTGCGGTAGGACTGCGGGCTAGTGTCCAGCACTTTGGCGAAGTGGTGGCGCAGCAGCACGGGGTGGCCGAATCCGGACTGCCTGGCCACTTCGTCAATGTTCAGCTCGGTGGATTCAAGCAGTTCCTGCGCCCTCAGCACCCGTTGGGAATTCAGCCATGCCGCCGGCGTGGCGCCCGTTTCGGCACGGAAGCGGCGGGCAAAAGTCCGGGGCGACATGTGCACGCGGGCGGCGAGTTCGTGGACGGGATGCTCGTCGTCCAGGTTCTGGACCATCCACCGCAGCAATTCCTCCATGGGCTGCGACCCGCATTCCGGCATGGGTCGGTCGATGAACTGAGCCTGCCCGCCATCGCGGTGTGGCGGAACCACCATGTCCCTGGCTATGGCTGCCGCCACCGCGGCGCCAAACTCAACACGGACCAAATGGAGGCACGCATCAATCCCTGCCGCCGTTCCGGCGCTGGAAATAATGCGGCCATCCTCGACATACAGGACGTTCTCATCCACCAACGCCTTGGGGAACTTCGCTGCCAGTTCACCCGAATAATGCCAATGCGTGGTGCAGCGGCGCCCGTCCAACAGACCGGCCCGTGCAAGGGCAAAGGCACCGGAACAGATGGACATGACCCAGGCGCCCCGTTCATGGGCGGCGCGAAGGGTCTCGAGAACTGCCTCCGGAACATCTTCCTCACGCCCGTACGGCGCCATCACCACGAGGTCCGCATCCGCTGCCGCCTCAAGGCCAAGGCTCACGTTCATAGTGAGGCCGGCTTTCAGCGGGATGTCGCCCGGCACGGGCGTGCAGACCCGGAAATCGAACTTCGGCACACCCGTACCGCGGTCCGAACGGTCGATGCCAAACACCTCAAACGCGGTGCCGAACTCGAAGATCGAGAAGTTGGGAACTGCGATCACTGCCACTGATTTGAGCATGCATCCAGTATGGCAGAAATTTGTCCTTTTTGGGCATTTCTGCCACTTCTTTCCTACCCTCCCCCAGAGAACCATAGAGGTATGGAAATCTTCGGAATCGCCCTCGTTGTCCTGATCCTCGTCTCAGTGGTTGCGTCCCTTACCGCCGTCGTGCGGGACGGGCGCGGACACACGCCGCCGGAATACTCGATCCGGGACTGGTCCGCGCTGGACCTCCCCAGCCGCAACTACACGGTGCGCAACTTCTAGGCGTGCCCGCTCCCTCCAACAACCCACCGCCAACTACCCACCGCCAACAGCAATGGACCCGGCTCACACGAGCCGGGTCCATTGCTGTCGGAGGGCGTCAGCCGAGCGAGATGTCCGAAGGGTGTACCGCCAAGGGCGTGATATCCATCGTCATGTAGGGGAAGAGCGGCAATCCCCAGAGAATCTCATGTAAGCGTTCGTTGCCCGCAACGTCGAAGATGCTGATGTTGGCGTATTCGCCCACGCAGCGCCAGATGCTCTGCCACTCACCCTTGCGCTGCAGGTCCTGCGAATAGGCCTTCTCGGCGGCCAGCAGTTCTGCCCTGGCCTGCGGGTTCATGTTCTGCGGAACGCTAACGTCCATGCGAACGGCAAAAAGCACGGGGTTACCCCTTCCTGTTGGTTTTCGCTAAACGCGGGCTAGACGCGTTCGGCGTCAAGCACGAAGTCGTACGTGACCTCGTTGCCGGTGCCGTCCGGACGTTCCGCCGGGCTCAGGACGAGCTCCGGCTTGACGGCCGAGGCGATGTCGTCCGAAAGGTGCTGGTCTCCGTCGAAGTACAGCTGCGCGGTCAGCAACTGGTAGCCGGGGGCAGAGACCTTCAGGTGGAGGTGGGCCGGGCGCCAGGCATGCCAGCCTGCCGCCGAGATCAGCTTGCCGCAGGCACCGTCGGTGGGAATCTGATACGGAGCGGGCTGCACGGTGTTCAAGGCAAAATTGCCTGCGGCGTCCGCCACGACAGTGCCGCGCAGGTTCCACTCGGGCAGGCCAGGTGCGAACTGGGAGTAGAAGCCGTTGTCGTCCGCGTGCCAGATTTCCACGTGTGCGCCCGGGAGCGGGGTGCCGTCAACCGCACGGACCTGGCCTTGGAACAGCAGCGGTGTGCCGCCTTCGTCGTCCCGCATGGGCAGGGTGGCGGGAGTTTCGAGCTGCGGCGAACCCGGCACGTAGTACGGTCCTTCAATGGTGCCCTTGTTGCCTTCGCGGTCCTCGGTGGAGACTTCCTCGACAACGTGCTCCACCCAGACGTCCAGGAACAGCGGCCATTCGCCGTCCTCGCCCACGCCGATCAGCCAGGCCTTGAGGGCGTTGAACTCGTCGTAGCTTACCTTGTGCTTGCGGATGGCGTCGTAGACCGCGCCAAGAACCTCGTTCGCCAGCAGTGACACGCGCTCTTTGGGAACGGCGAGCGCCGCCGTCTTGCCGCTGTGACGGAAACGCTCGGTCGCAGCGTTGCCGGACTCGGCGGCTTTGGCATCGAATTCGGTCAGGTGGGTTGTCATCGTCGACTCACTTTCTGCAGCCGGCGCCTGCCTCAGTGCGGGCGCCGCGGGGATTTGGTTGGATGGGATGGAGCTGGGGTAGCAGGTCAGTTGCTGAGGTCGAGCCGGTATTTGGCCAGCTTTTCGGGATCGATCTCTGTCCCGATTCCTGGGGCCTGCCGGGCCGCAAGCCGGCCGTCCACGATCTCGAGTGGCTCAGCCAGGAGGTCATCGCTCATGTCCAGGAAGTTGGAGAGCTCCCCCGCGCGCCGGGTGGTGGACTTGAAGGCCGCGCCGAAGGTGACAGTGCACAGGGTGCCGAGCTGGCCATCAATCTGGTTCCCCATCACCACCTCGACGCCCAAGCCGTCGCACTGGAACAGCACCCGCTGGGAGTGCGAGAACCCGGTACGTGCAGTCTTGATGCTGACGGCGTTGGCGGCACCGCTGAGCAGTTCACGGGTCACTTCCGCGGGGTTCGTGGCACTCTCGTCCGCCACGAACGGGACCGGGCAGTGGTCCACCAGCCATTTGCGTCCGAGGACATCATCGGCCGGACACAGCTCTTCGGCGAGCGTGAGGTCAAGGTCCGCCATGGCGTTGAGTGCGCGCAGGGATTCCGACGGCGTCCAGCCCCGGTTGCCGTCGATGTACAGTTCGATGCCGCCGCCGAGCTCCTCGCGCAGGGCGCGGCAGACGTCGACGTCCAGGCCGTACGGCCTGCGGCCCACCTTCACCTTGAAGGTGGTGATCCCGTAGGTGTCGCGCATGCGCTCTGCCTCGGCCACCATCACGGCGGGTTCGGCGAAGCCGAGCATGTGGCTGACGCGCATGCTGTCGGAAAAGCCGCCCAGCAGTGACGTAACGGGCTGGCCAAGGGTTTTGCCGATGACGTCCCAGACCGCCATGTCCACCGCCGACTTGGCGGTGGGATTGCCCACGGTCCTGTCCATGACGGCATGCATGGATTCGCGGTCGAGGATGGACATTCCCGCAAGCTGGGGCGCGAACAGCGTCCGAATCACGGCCACGATGGATTCTTGCGTTTCACCGTAGGTGAAAGGCCGCGCCGGCGCCTCGGCAACTCCGACGATGCCGTCGTCGCTATGGACACGGACCAGCACATGCGACGCCGTGTGCACCTCTCCGCTGGCGAAGCGCAGGGGCTTCAGATAAGGGATGGCGAACGGAATCGCCTCGATGGACGTGATTTTCACGGAAGTCCTCCGGAGTGGCTTGAGTCAAGGAATATGTTGTTGTCCTCGAGAGTGGCGAGGAACGAGTCGATCAGCCGTGACGCGCCGATGCGGCGCCAGGCCAGTGCCAGCTCGACGTCGTCCGCGCCGGACACGGTCCGGTACTGGACGCCGGCCAGGGCGATGCCGCGGACTGATTCCGGCAGGACGGCGACGCCAAGTCCGGCCGCGACGAGGGACAGCTGGGTGGAGGTTTTAGCGGATTCGTGGGCCACGCGGGGGTAAAAGTCCGCCGCCTGGCACGCGCGGACGACCGCATCATGGACCACTGACCGGGAGCCCGCCGGGTACATGATGAAATCCTCCGCCCGGAGCTCGCCGATGGTCACGCTGTCCGCGGCAGCCAGGCGGTGGCCGTCCGGCAGGGCGACCACGAACTTTTCGCGCGCTATCGGCCGGACGGCCAGTGCTGGATCCCGGACGGGCGGCCGGAGGACACCGACGTCGAGTTCCGCGGCGGCCAGGGCCAGTTCAATGGCCGGCGTCAGCATCTCGGTGTGGATGTCCAGCACCACCTCCGGAAGCTGCTCCTTGACCAGCCGCGCCAAGACCGGAAGCTGGGTGTAGGACGCGGTCCCCGTCAGTCCGATGCGAAGGGTTCCGGCCTTCCCGTCGGCAAACCGGCGTGCCCGGCGGGCGGCTTCCTCGACACTGCTGAGAATGCGCTGCGCATCGGCGAGGAATGCCTCTCCGGCCGGGGTCAGGCTCACACTTCTGGTGGTCCGGGCAAAAAGCTCCGTTCCCAGCTCGGCCTCCAGTTGCCGGATCTGCTGGGACAGCGGCGGCTGTGCCATTTTCAGGCGCTCGGCGGCCTGCCCGAAGTGGCAGGTTTCGGCCAGCACAACGAAATAACGCAAGTGCCGCAGTTCCATGCCGGTCCGCTCCTTCGCTGTGTGGCCTCTGCCACGTTATTGGTTGTTGGTTCAACAGCGTAGGCCCGAATTTAGTATTCAACAAATATCCAATTATGCGCTTTTCAGACTTCAGAAGTCTCAATGCGCACCTAGGCAGGCCTAGGCAAACGCCTAGTGTGACGGGCGCCACCCGCTGGCAGAGTTGGCTGCATTCGATTGACCGACCGAACGTTCGGCGGTCCGCACGGGCCCAGAGCCCGGCATACGGGCGACGCTGCCCGACATTGATAGGAGCCAACATGACAGAGACGCTGGCGGGCATCCGAGCCCACCTTGACCAGGCCCTCGTGGAGGATCACGAGAACGGCGTTTACCGCGCCAAACGGAGCATCTTCACGGACGAGGACCTGTTCGAACTGGAAATGAAGCACATCTTCGAGGGCAACTGGGTGTACCTGGCCCACGACAGCCAGATCCCCAACGTGGGCGACTACTTCACCACCTACATCGGCCGCCAGCCGATCATCATCTCGCGCGACAAGCAGGGCGGGCTGAACGCCCTGATTAACGCGTGCAGCCACCGCGGGGCCATGCTGTGCCGGCGCAAGACGGACAACCGCACCACGTTCACCTGCCCGTTCCACGGCTGGACCTTCAACAACACGGGCAAGCTGCTCAAGGTCAAAGACCCCCGCGAAGCCGGCTATCCGGAGCAGTTCAACAAGGAGGGTTCGCACGACCTCACGAAGGTGGCACGGTTCGAAAGCTACCGCGGGTTCCTTTTCGGCAGCATCAATCCGGATGTGAAGCCACTCGAAGAGCACTTGGGCGAATCCACCAAGATCATCGACATGATCGTGGACCAGTCCCCCGACGGCCTGGAAGTCCTGCGCGGTGCCTCCAGCTACACCTATGACGGCAACTGGAAGCTCCAGGCCGAGAACGGCGCCGACGGGTACCACGTCTCCGCCACGCACTGGAACTATGCCGCCACCACCGCCCGCCGCACCACGGGCGAGTCAGCCAATGAAACCAAGAACATGGATGCCGGCGGCTGGGCCAAGCAAAAGGGCGGCTACTACTCCTTCGACCACGGCCACCTGCTGCTGTGGACCGAATGGCTGGACCCGGCCAACCGCCCGCTGTTCGACCGCCGCGACGAACTCGTGGAGACATATGGCGAGGCCAAGGCGGACTGGATGATCAACATCTCCCGCAACCTCTGCCTGTACCCGAACGTCTACCTGATGGACCAGTTCGGCTCACAGATCCGGCACTTCCGCCCCATCTCGGTCGACAAGACCGAGGTGACCATCTACTGCATCGCGGCCAAGGGCGAAAGCGCGGAAGCCCGGGCCAACCGCATCCGCCAGTACGAGGACTTCTTCAATGCCTCCGGCATGGCAACGCCGGACGACCTCGAGGAGTTCCGCTCCTGCCAAAAGACCTATCTGGCCACCGCAGCCCCCTGGAACGACCTCAGCCGCGGTGTGACCCACCAGGTCACGGGGCCGGATGCCAATGCCGACAAGATCGGGCTCAAACCGATTTCCAGCGGCGCCCGGACCGAGGACGAAGGCCTGTACCCCATCCAGCACGGCTACTGGGTGGAGACCATGCGCAGGGCGGTCGACGTCGAATCAGCAACAAGCAACTAGCCCGGACCAAGCAGGAGCACCCCATGACACAAACCATCACCGACACCGACGCCGTCAACATAGACCGGAACACCGGGTCCGGCCCCGCCACCCTGGAAGACGTCCGCTCCTTCCTCTACCGCGAAGCCCGGTTCCTGGACGACCGTGAATTCGACCGCTGGCTGGACTGCTACCACCCGGAAGCCGAGTTCTGGATGCCCGCCTGGGCCGACGACGACCAGCTCACCAGCGATCCCCAGCGGGAAATTTCGCTCATCTACTACGCCAACCGGGGCGGGCTGGAGGACCGCGTCTTCCGCATCAAGACGGACCGCTCCAGCGCCACAAGCCTGCCGGAACCGCGCACCGGCCACAACATCACCAACGTGGAGATCATCGGATGGCGCGGCAGCGAAGTGGACGTCCGCTTCAACTGGCAGACGCTCTATTACCGCTACCAGAACATCGATCCGTACTTCGGAACCTCGTTCTACACCATCGACTATTCCGGCACCCAGCCCGTCATCACCAAGAAGAAAGTCGTCCTGAAAAACGACTACATCCACCACGTCGTGGACATCTACCACATCTAACTTCCGCATCGACTGGAATCGAGACTCCATGAGTTACCAGATTGCCCTCAGCTTCGAGGACGGCGTCACCCGCTTTGTCACCGCAAATCCCAACGAAACAGTGGCCGACGCCGCATACAAATCACGCATCAACATCCCCTTCGACTGCCGGGACGGAGCCTGCGGCACCTGCAAGGCCTTCTGCGAATCAGGAAAATACGACGGCGGCGACTACATCGACGAGGCGCTCACGGAGGACGAAGCCGAAAAGGGCTTCTGCCTGCCGTGCCAGATGGTTCCGGAAACCGACCTCGTCCTCCAAATCTCCGGCACATCCGAGATGGCCAAGGCGGGAGCGTCCACCTTCGACGCCACCGTCAAGGAACTGACCTGGTTCGCGGACAACACCGCGGCCGTCACCCTGGCCGTGGAGAACCGCGGCGACCTGAAGTTCCTGCCCGGCCAGTACATGAACTTTGCCGTCCCCGGCACCGACGCCGTGAGGTCCTATTCTTTCAGCAGCGGCCCGTCGTCGGACGAGCTGCGCTTCCTCATCCGCACGGCGCCGGACGGCGCCATGACCACCTACCTCAAGGAGCGCGCCGCCGTCGGTGATGCCCTCCCCCTGACCGGCCCCATGGGAAGCTTCTTCCTCCGTGACATCAAGAGGCCCGTGCTGATGCTGGCCGGCGGCACCGGCATCGCACCGCTGCTGTCCATGCTGGAAAAGATCGCCACAGGACTTGAAGAGGCCCCGGCCCACGCGGTGCACCTCGCCTACGGCGTCACCTTCGACAAGGACCTCGTGGAGCTGGACAAGCTCCGGCACTACGCAGAAGCCATCGACACGTTCACCTTTGACTACTGCGTGGCCGACCCCGAAAGCACCGCGGACAAGAAGGGGTACGTGACCCAGTACATCACCGCCGCCCAGCTGAACGACGGCGACGTCGACGTGTACCTGTGCGGCCCGCCCGCGATGGTCGACGCCGTCCGCAAGTACTGGGACGCCCAGGGCATCACCCCGGCCAACTTCTACTACGAACGCTTTGCCGTCGGCAGCGCCGCGGCTGCGCCGGCACTGGCAGGGGCCCCCGCTTGAACCGCGTCAGCCCGGGCCGCTTCGCCGGGAAGGTCGTAGTCGTCACGGGAGCGGCCCAGGGGATCGGCCACGCCGTGGCCACGCGCGTGGCCGCCGAAGGCGCCGACACCATCCTCGTGGACCGTGCCGGACTCGTCCACGAAGCAGCCGCCGCCGCCGACCACTCCGCAGCCGGAACAGGCACGGACGGCGGCACCGCCGTCGGCGTTACGGCCGACCTGGAAAGTTACGACGGCGCGAGCGGCGCCATCAGTGAAGCACTGCAGCTCCGCGGCCGCATCGATGTCCTGATCAACAACGTGGGCGGCACCATCTGGGCCAAGCCGTTCGAGCACTACGAACCGGACGAGATCAGCAGGGAAATACAGCGGTCCCTCTTCCCCACCCTCTGGACCTGCCGGGCGGTGCTGCCGCACATGATCAGCCGGCGGGGCGGCGTGATCGTCAACGTGGCCTCCGTCGCCACGCGCGGCGTCAACCGGGTGCCGTACGCCGCGGCCAAGGGCGGGGTGAAAGCCATCACGGCAGCCCTGGCGCTGGAGGCCGCCCCGTACGGGATCCGTGTAGTGGCCACCGCGCCCGGCGGCACCGAGGCACCGCCACGCAAAGTGGCACGTGGCCCCCAGCCCGACAGCGACAGGGAGAGGGCCTGGTACCAGCAGATCGTGGACCAGACCATCGATTCGTCCCTTCTGAAACGCTACGGAACCCTCGACGAGCAGGCCGCACCGATCGCCTTCCTGGCCTCCGACGAAGCCTCCTACATCACCGGCAGTGTCCTCGCCGTCGCCGGCGGCGACCTCGGCTGACCCCGGCGTGGCTGCGGGAATCAACCCGCGCCCGCCGACACCAACCACCAGCAGTATTCCCATCGGCCGCAATGACGCGGCCCAGGCCAATGGAGCCCGCCATGAATGCTCTGCCCTCAACACGTGTGCCCTCAACAACCGACGCCCCATCACCCGATGCGGCCCGCACCAAAACAGTCCGCTGGGTGATGGCCATCGCGGCTGCTGCCCTGCTCTTCGACGGCTACGACCTCGTGGTCTACGGAACCGTCGTCCCGTCGCTGCTGCGCGACCCCAGCCAGATAGGTGCCTTGGATCCGGCCCAGGCAGGAGCCCTGGGCAGCTACGCCCTGATGGGGGTCATGGTCGGGGCGCTCGCCGCCGGCGCCGTGGGTGACTTCCTGGGCCGCCGCAAGCTCATGCTGATCAATATCGTCTGGTTCTCCCTCGGCATGGCCTTCACGGCCCTGGCCACGAGCATCCCGGTGTTCGGCGCCCTGCGGTTCCTGACGGGAATCGGCGTGGGCGCCCTGGTAGCCACCGCTGGTGCGGTGGTGGCCGAGTTCGCGCCCGCCGGGAAGCGCAACTTCTACAACGCAATTGTCTACTCGGGCGTGCCCGCGGGTGGCCTGCTCGCGTCCCTGCTGGCCATCGTGCTGACCGGCATCACCGACTGGCGCGGCCTCTTCCTGATCGGCGCCCTCCCCCTGGTCATCCTTTTCCCGCTGGCACTCCTGAAGCTGCCGGAATCACCCCGGTGGCTGCTCGCCCGGGGCCGTATCGAAGAGGCCCTCCGGCTCTCCGCCAAGACCGGCATTCCCCTCGAGGACAGCACGCCCGACGGCGGCCCTACCTCTGCGCGCTCCCGCACCTCCGTGCCGCCGCCGGCTGAGCGCAAGGGCGGGCGCCCCCTCGCCGGCTTCGCGGCGCTGGCCTCGGGCACCTATCGCAGGCCGACCGTCCTGCTGGGGCTCATGAGTTTCTGTGGCCTGCTGCTCACCTATGGGCTGAACACCTGGCTTCCGGAGATCATGGGGCAACACGGCTACGGGAAGACCTACTCTCTAACCTTCCTGCTGGCCCTCAATGCCGGCGCGGTGATCGGAGGCCTGGTGGCGTCGCGCGCTGCGGATCGCTTTGGCCCCAAGGCCATCGTGTCCACCACGTTCGTCATCGCGGCGGTCTCCCTGCTGCTGCTGACGCTGAGCTTCCCGCTGCCCGTGCTGCTGGTCTCGGTCGCTTTCGCCGGTGTGGGCAGCCTGGGAACCCAGGTCCTTGTCTACGGCTTCGTGTCCAACTACTACCCCACCGCGGCCCGCACTGCCGGTGTTGCCTGGTGTGCCGGATTCGGCCGGCTGGGCGGCATCGTCGGTCCGCTGGTGGGCGGCTTCCTGCTGGGCGCCTCTGCCCCCAACCACGTTGCCTTCCTGGTTTTCGCCGTTGTCGCCTTGGCCGGAGGCCTTGTCACCGCCTTTGTCCGCCAGCACCGGGCGGCAATCCCGGCGGAGCCGTCACCGGGGATCGTGACGACGGCGGCCTGACCCGGTCCGCTACTGTTGGAAACCATGCCTGACAATGACGCCGGCGCCTTCCACGGCGGACGCACCGCACAGGCCCGGCACCTGCTGGGCCTGTTGCGGTCTGCCCGCACGGGAGAACTTTCCCTGGCTGTCATCAGCGGCGGCCCGGGCATGGGCAAAACCGCGCTGCTGGACATGTTTCTTTCCGACGATGCCGTAGCGCGACAGGACACCACGGTTCTTCGGGCAGCCGGCGCGCTGTGGGAACAACATGTGGATTTCGGTGTTATCCGGCAACTGCTCGCGGGAGCTCCGGCCGGCCTCGAAGAACGGGATATTTCCGAATCCGTGCAGCAGGCCGGTGATTCCCTCCTTGCCGCCATGAGGACAATCACGGGCACGGGCCAGACCCTGATCCTGTGCCTCACCGACATCGAGCTCGCCGACACTCCCTCGCTGCAGGCCCTCCTCTACGCGCTCCGCCGGGCAGGGCAGCTCCCCTGCCTGACGATCCTTTCCCTCGATCCGGAGCCGTTTGCGGGGGACCCGCTGGACCAGCACTGGGCACAGGCTAGCCAGGGACCAACGGACCCCGGCATCACCGGGCTGCTCCGGTTTCCCGGGGCGGCGGCCATCCGTCTGGGTCCGCTGACGCCCGATGAAGTCCGGACCTTGGGCCGCGGCACCGCCGCTCCGGACCTCCCGCTCCCCGCCGCCCGCGCCTTGGTGGAGCACACGGGCGGGCGTCCATCCCTCATCGTGGCCCTACTTGACGAGTTTCCTGCGTCCGTCTGGTCTGCCAGCACGGAGACGCTGCCGGCGCCATCCGGATGTGTTTCGTCCGTCGCGGGCGCCCTTCGGCGACTGTCCGCCGAGGGTGCGGCCCTGACCCAGGCGGCGGCGGTGCTGGGCATCCGGACACAGCTTGCCCTTGCGGCAGAACTGGCCGGCATCGAAGACGCCGTGGCCGCGGCGGACGCCGCTCACGCCGCCGGCCTGCTGCGCGTCAGCACCACGGGAGCGGAGACCCGGCTGGAATTCCCGCTGCCGGTGTATCGTGCCGCTGTCTACCAGCAACTCCGCCCCGCGCGGCGTGCGGCACTTCACGCTGCCGCCTCCCAAATCGTGACCGCCCCCGTCCAGCGGCTGAAGCACCGGGCCGCCGCAGCCCTGATGCCCGACTCCGGCCTGGCCGCCGAGCTTGAAGCCTCCGCCGAAGACTTCGCCTCGACGGGGGCCTGGCACCCCGCCGCCGAAGCCTACGTGCAGGCAGCGCGCCTGAATCCGTGGCCCGGAGACCGCGAATCCCTTCTGGTCAGGGCAGTGGACGCCATGGTGGGGGCGGGTGAGCTGCCCCGGGCCGTGGCCGCGCTCGATGCCCTGGAATCCTTCGCACCCAGCCCGCGGAGCGAGACCGTCCGCGGCCACCTCGCCATTCTTCGCGGCCGTCCGGCGCAGGCGGATGCGCTGCTCCATAAGGCGTGGACCGCCGTCGACACCGCGACAGATCCCGGAGCGGCGGCCGGAATATGCCAGCGCCAGGTGCTCCACGCGCTGGCCCGCCTCAATGGCAGGGACCTCGTAATGTGGGCGGAGCGTGCGAAGCGGCTTGCCCCGCCGGGCAGCCCGGCAGCTGTGGAAGCGCAGGCCATCGAAGGCCTCGGCCTGGGCTTCGTGGGCCGCTATGCCGAGGCGGAGCAGAGTTATCGGGACGCGGACGGTCTCCCGGAACTCGGGGCCCAGCGGCAGCGCCTTGAGATGGGCAGAGGCTGGCTGCACCTGGCCATGGACCGGGTCGAAGAGGCCAGGGCCGAACTGTCCGGAGCGGTCCCCACGGAGTTCGCCCACGGTTCGCAGCGCATCTCGCTGTGGGCCCAGGGATGGCTTGCCAGGGCGGATTTCGCCGTCGGAGCCTGGGACGATGCGCTGCGGACGGTTCAGGCGGCGGTGGTCATGCAGGAAGAGTCCGGCATTGAACTGCTGCGGCCGC
Source organism: Arthrobacter sp. Soil_N43 (assembly GCF_057655195.1). NCBI lineage: Bacteria > Bacillati > Actinomycetota > Actinomycetes > Micrococcales > Micrococcaceae > Arthrobacter > Arthrobacter sp. Soil_N43. Next base: position 26,724 of record NZ_JBDGML010000034.1, on the reverse strand, counting down.
TGCTGCACTGGAGCGGCGCCCAGATCCAGGCCCTTCGGGGAAACTGGGACGCGGCAGCCGGCCATCTGGAACGGGGTGCCGCGGCAGGGGACAGCTATCCCGCCATGCTCTTGCCATATTCCCTCGCCCAGGCCCAGGTGGCCGAAACAAAGGCGGACTACGACGGCGTCATCCGCGCCCTGACACCCGTGCTGCACATGCAGCGCACTGCGGGCATCGATGAGCCGGGGTTCTGGCCGTGGCAGGACCACTACGCCAACGCCCTGGTGATGGTTGGACGCGTGGAGGAGGCGGACTCCTTCCTGGCTCCCCATGAACAGCTTGCGGAGCTGCGCGGCCACCGCTCCAGCCGGGCGCGCCTGGCCTACGTCCGGGGCCGGATTCACGCTGCCAGGGGCGATCTTGATGCCGCCCGGTCCAGCTTCCTCGGCGGCCTGGCCCAGCTTGATGGCCTTCCCCTGCCGTATGCCCGCGCACGGGTTAAGTTCGCCTACGGGCAGTCGTTCCGGCGCGCCGGCAAACGGCGGGAGGCCGCGGCCGTCCTGACAGAGGCGCGCGACCTCTTCGCTGTGCTCGGCGCCGGCGCGTATGTGGACCGCTGCTTACGCGAAATGCGCGCCACCGGCGTCAGCCCCGACGACACGTCAGGAGGGGCGGCCAGGGCGGCGTCCGGCCAGGGTCCGGGCCAGCCGGATCTCACAGAACAGGAAAAGGCAGTGGCTGACCTCGTCGCATCGGGCCTGAGCAACAAGGAAGCCGCCGCTGAGCTGTATGTGTCCGTGAAGACGGTCCAGTACCACCTCACCCGGATCTACTCCAAGCTCGGTGTCACGTCACGGTCGGGACTGGCAGCGACGTACGCCGGCAGGTCTGCGGCCCCGCTCAACAGGCCGTAACGCCCGCGCCTGCCGCAGTAGACTGGGTCCAGCCATGACTTTTCATATCTCCTACCCCGCCGAGCTGCCGGTCTCCGAGCGCCGCGAGGACCTGATGGCCGCTATCGCGGCCAATCAGGTGACCATCATTGCCGGTGAGACCGGCTCAGGGAAAACCACCCAGATCCCCAAGATGTGCCTTGAACTGGGCCTGGGCGAGAACGGACTGATCGGCCACACGCAGCCGCGCCGGCTCGCCGCCCGGACAGTGGCCGAGCGGATCGCGGAGGAACTCGGCGTGGAGATCGGCCAGGAAGTCGGCTTCCAGGTCCGCTTCACCGGTGAAGTCAGCCGCTCCACGAAGGTCAAGCTCATGACCGACGGCATCCTGCTCGCGGAGATCCAGCGCGACAAACTGCTGCGCAAGTACAACGCCATCATCATCGACGAAGCCCACGAGCGCAGCCTCAACATCGACTTCATCCTGGGCTACCTCAAGCGGATCCTGCCGCAGCGGCCCGACCTGAAGGTGATCATCACCTCCGCCACCATCGATCCGGAGCGGTTCGCCAAGCACTTCGGAACCGACGAGGACCCCTCCCCCATCATCGAGGTGTCCGGACGCACCTTCCCGGTGGAGATCCGCTACCGGCCGCTGTCCCAGCCGGCGGGCGGCGCGTCTGCGGGTGACGATGAGGACATCTCCTCCGACGACGAACTCGAGGAGGACCGCGACCCGCTCGACGCCGTCTGTGACGCCGTCGACGAACTGGCCCTCGAAGCGCCCGGCGACATCCTGATCTTCTTCTCCGGCGAGCGCGAAATCCGGGACGCCGCCGAGGCCCTCAACGCCCGGATCCAGTCCAACCGGCGGCTGGCCGGCACGGAGGTCCTCCCCCTGTTCGCCCGGCTGAGCCTGCAGGAGCAGCACAAGGTCTTCCACCCCGGTGGCAACCGGCGGATTGTGCTGGCCACCAACGTCGCCGAAACGTCCCTCACCGTGCCCGGCATCAAGTACGTCGTGGACACGGGCACTGCGCGCATTTCGCGGTACTCACACCGGACCAAAGTGCAGCGGCTGCCCATCGAGCGCGTGTCCCAGGCCTCGGCCAACCAGCGCTCCGGGCGCTGCGGCCGTGTTTCCGACGGCATCGCCATCCGGCTCTATTCGGAAGAGGACTACGAGTCCAGGCCCCAGTTCACCGATCCGGAGATCCTGCGCACCAACCTCGCGGCCGTCATCCTGCAGATGACCGCCATGGGCGTGGCCCGCGGCCCCAAGGACGTGGAGAACTTCCCCTTCGTGGAGCCGCCGGACTCGCGGGCGATCAACGACGGCGTGACGCTGCTTCGGGAACTCGGTGCCTTGAGTGCCGTCAGACCGCAAAACGCACAAGCGGACGCCAAGAGCGGCGGCCTGACCGCCGTCGGGCAGAAGCTGGCGCAGTTGCCGGTGGACCCGCGGCTTGGCCGGATGATCGTAGAAGCGGGAAAACGCGGCTGTGTCCGCGAGGTCATGATCCTGGCGGCCGCGCTTACCATCCAGGACCCGCGCGAGCGCCCAACCGACAAGCAGCAGCTGGCCGCGGAAAAGCATGCCCGCTTCCGCGACGAGAATTCGGACTTCACGGGCTTCCTGAACCTGTGGAACTACCTCCAGGAAAAGCAGCAGGAGCTGTCCTCCACCCAGTTCCGACGGCTGTGCCGCAATGAATTCATCAACTACCTCCGTGTCCGCGAATGGCAGGATCTGTTCGCCCAGCTGCGGCAGCTGGCCCGGCCATTGGGCATCAGCCTGGACAACAAGCGGCAGGCCGACCCCGTCGGCAATCACGAGGGCGTCCACATCAGCCTGCTGTCCGGGCTGCTGAGCCATATCGGTATCCTCGATGAGCGCAAGCGGGAGTATGCGGGGGCGCGGGGCAGCCGCTTCGCGATCTTCCCGGGGTCAGCCCTGTTCAAGAAATCCCCCACGTTCGTCATGGCCGCGGAGCTCGTGGAAACCAGCAGGCTGTGGGCCCGGGTTGCGGCGAAGTTCGACCCGGCCTGGGCCGAACAGGTAGCCCCGGACCTGGTGAAGCGCACCTACAGCGAACCGCACTGGTCCACGAAGATGGGCTCGGTGATGGCCTACGAGAAGGTCACGCTGTACGGCGTGCCCATCATCGCCCAGCGCCGGATCAACTACGGCAAAGTTGACCCCGTTCTGGCCCGCGAGCTTTTCATCCGGCATGCGCTGGTCGAAGGCGACTGGAAAACCCACCACAAGTTCTTCCACCGCAACCGCGCGCTGCTCCAGGAAGTCGAGGAACTCGAGGCGAGGATGCGCCGCCGCGGCCTGCTGGTGGACGACGAAACCCTCTTTGAGTTCTATGACGCCCGCGTGGGCAAGGACGTAGTCTCGGAGCGGCACTTCGACAGGTGGTGGAAGGACGCGCGACAGCAGGACCCGTCCCTGCTGGACTTCGACCAATCGCTGCTCCTCAGCGAAGACGCCGACACCCTTGACGAATCCGCCTATCCCAAGACCTGGCTGCACAAGGGCTTCGAGCTGCCACTGAGCTACGAATTCCACCCGGTGGCGCCCGGATCGCCGCCCAACCCTTCCGACGGCGTCACGGCCGAAGTGCCGGTCCTGTTCCTGAACCAGCTCGAGGATGCACCCTTCCGCTGGCTGATTCCCGGCCAGCGGGTGGAACTGGTCACCGCGCTGATCAAGTCACTGCCGAAGCAGGTCCGAAAGAACTTTGTTCCCGCTCCCGACGTCGCCCGACAGGCGGTAGCGGCGTTGGAGGCCGACTTCGATCCTGCCGAGGACGATCTTGAGCCCGCCCTTGAACTGGTGCTGCGGCGGCTCCGGGGGCATATCATTCCGCCGGGCTCCTGGAACTGGGACGCGGTTCCGCAGCATCTTCGCGTGAGCTTCAAAGTGGTGGACAGCCGCGGCAAGGTGCTGGGCGAGGGCAAGGACCTGGAAGCGCTGCAGGAGCGGCTCGCGCCGGCCACACGGCGTGCCATCGCGGAATCACTCGGGGCCACCCCTGCCACGGCCGGGCCACGCACTCCCAAGAAGGGCTCGCAGGCTTCGGCCCTGCCGCCCCGTGAAGACCGGCCGCAGGCACCACAGGGTTTCACGGAACAGTCCGGCCTGACCGAGTGGTCTTTCGGCACAGTGCAGCGCGAAGTCAGCGTTACGGTCAAGGGGCACACCGTGACCGGGTACCCCGGGCTCGTGGACGAAGGGAAGTCCGTGGCGCTGCGCGTGTTCCAGTCCGCGTCCGAGCGGCAGGAGGCCATGCGCGGCGGCGTTATCCGTCTGTTGGCCCTCAGGGTGCCCTCGCCGGACCGCTATGTCCTGGAACACCTGAACAACACGGAGAAACTGACTTTCAGCCAGAACCCGCACGGCTCGGTGTCGGCCTTGATCGCCGACTGCGCCCTCGCCGCGGTGGACAAGCTCACCCCGGCGGAACTCCCGTGGGACAAGGCCTCGTTCGACGCCCTGTACGAGCAGGTCCGTGCGGAGCTGATCGACACGGTCTTCAGCGTTACCGCCGTCGTGGAACGCATCCTTGCCAGCACGCGGCGGATCGAAAGACAGCTCAAGGGCACCACCAGCCTGGCGCTCATCAGCGCGCTCAACGACATCAAGAGCCAGCTCGAGCAGCTGGTGTTTCCCGGATTCGTGGCCCGGACGGGCTATGCCCAGCTGAGCCAGCTGCCGCGCTACCTCGCTGCCATCGAAAAACGCCTCGAGAAGCTGCCGGGCAATGTGCAGCGCGACGCCCTGCACATGGCCGCGGTGCAGCGGCTGGAGGACGAGTATGACGACGCCGTGTCAGCCCTGCTGCCCGGCCGCCGGGCGGGCGCAGAGCTCACTCAGGTCCGCTGGATGATCGAGGAACTGAGGGTGAGCCTGTTCGCCGTCGAACTTGGCACCGCCTACTCGGTCTCGGAGAAGCGGATCCGTGCCGTGCTGAACAAGGCCCTCGCGGCCTAAGCGTCCGGTACGAACTCGCCGTAGCCCGCGTCGCGGAGCCCGGCGCGGAGCTTTTCCGCGTTGGCGTCGAGCCGGGCAGGGTCCGGGCTGTGGTCCGCGGTGGCGAAATCAAACTCGGCCATGCTGTTCGATGGCCAGACATGCACGTGCATGTGGTTGATCTCGTAGCCGGCCACGATAAGGCCTGCCCGGGCTGCTCCGAACGACTCAACCTGGACCGCGCCGATGCGGCGTGCCACCTCCATGACCTTGGCCAGGGTTTCCGGGCGTGCGTCGGTCCAGCGGTCCACCTCCTCGGTGGGCACGACGAGCGTGTGCCCGTCGGCCAGGGGTCCCATGGTCAGGAACGCCGAGACGTCCGGTTCGCGCCAGACAAACCGTCCCGGGATTTCCCCGTTGAGAATCTTGGTGAACAGCGTGCTCATGCGTCAGCCCTTTCCGACGGTGCCTGCAGGGTGGTTGTATCCAGGACAAAACGGTACTTGACGTCGCCCGCGACCATCCGGTCATACGCGTCGTTGAGCTGGTCCGCCCGGACAATCTCGACGTCGGACACCACGCCGTGCTCGGCGCAGAAATCGAGCATCTCCTGGGTTTCCGCGATGCCGCCGATGAGGGAACCGGCGTACGCGATCCGGCGCCGGATCAGCGCACCGGGGTTCACGGGCGGCATGGCGTCGGAGGGCAGCCCCAGCTGGAAGAGGGCGCCGTCCCGGCGCAGCGTGCGGAAGAACGGGTTCAGGTCGTGCGGTGCCGCCACGGTGTCGATGATCAGGTCGATGCTGCGGTTCGCGGCGGCCATGGCGTCCTCATCGCGGGAAAGGATGACGCTGTCGGCACCGAGTTCCAGGGCTGCCGAAACCTTGGACTCTGAAGTGGTGAACACCTTCACCTCGGCCCCCATGGCCCTGGCGAGCTTGACGGCCATGTGACCCAGGCCGCCCAGGCCCACGACGCCCACCACGTCGCCTTCCTCGACGCCGAAGTGGCGGAGCGGCGAAAACGTGGTGATGCCGGCGCACAGCAGCGGCGCCACGGCCGCGGGGTCGAGGTTTTCCGGGACGCGCAGGACGTAGCGGCGGTCCACAACCACGGACGAGGCGTAACCGCCCTGGGTGACGGCATCGCCGTTCCGGGCGTCCTTCGCACCATAGGTGCCGGTCAGGCCGCGCTCGCAGTACTGTTCCAGTCCGTCAAGACAGCTTTCACATTCGCGGCAGGAGTCAACCATGCAGCCCACGCCCACGAGGTCGCCGGGGGCGAAGTCGTCCACGTCTGAACCTACATGGCTGACCCGGCCCACAATCTCATGCCCGGGGACCAGCGGATAGTTCTGCGTGCCCCATTCCCCGCGGGTGGCGTGCACGTCTGAATGGCACAGGCCGCAGAACTCGATGGCGATTTCGACGTCGTCCGCCTTTGGGGCGCGCCGTGCCACCGTGAGCGGCACCAGGCCGCTGGTGCTGGAGACGGCGCCGCGGGCGGCGGCCAGGCGTCCCACTGTGCGTCCCGCAGTTTCATCCGTGGCCGGAGAAGTGTCATCGGCAAGGGGAACGTGCAGGGCAAGCGGCGGGGGTACGGGGCGTCCAGGAGTCATACTGCGACGCTACCCTCCGCTGCCGGACCAGTGCCAGTCGGACCAGCGGGCTCGGCGCCGGTGGCGACGGGCAGTGAAGGGTCGTTGGACCACTCCGAGAAGGACCCGGGAAACAGTGCTGCGGGGATCCCCGCGATGTCCAGCGCCGCGATCTCGTGGGCTGCGGTGACGCCGGAGCCGCAGTAGACCGCCGTCGGCGTTTCTGCACCCGCGCCCAGCCGGACGAACCGGCGCCGGAGGTCCTGTGCCGGAAGGAAACGTCCGGCGGCGTCGAGGTTTTCGGTGGTGGGGGCGCTGACGGCACCGGGGATGTGGCCCGCGCGCGGGTCCACTGGTTCCACCTCACCGCGGTACCGTTCGCCGGCACGCGCATCGAGCAGTACACCGTGGTTGGCCCAGTCAGCCGCCTGTGCACGGTCGATAACGGGCATGGCGCCGTCGCTGAGCGTCACATCGCCAGGGATCGCTTCCTGCGGCCCGCCCTGCAGCGGCAAACCGGCCCGCCGCCAGGCGGCCAGACCGCCGTCGAGCAGGCAGACGCTGCGGAATCCGGCGTTGCGGAGCATCCACCAGACGCGCGCCGCGGACGTGTTGCCGGCGTCATCGTAGGCAACCACGACGTCACCTGCACGGATGCCCCAGCGGCGGGCTGCGCGCTCAAAGCTGGGCAGCGAAGGCAGCGGGTGCCGCCCGCGGGCGGGCTCCGCCGGTGCGGCCAGCTCAGTGGGAAGGTCAACGTACACTGCGCCGGGAATGTGGGCGTCAAGGTAATGCCGGGGGCCGTCGGGATCACCCAGCGCCCACCGGACATCCAGCAGTACAGTGCGCTGGCCGGAAACCAGCCGGGCGTTCAGCGCAGACACGTCCATGAGGGTATCCACCGGCTCTCCTTCGGATTGGACCGGCCGCTGCCGGCAGCACCAACTCTAACGCCGCGGCTGTCCGGTCGCCGGTAGGCTGAACCGGTGAGCAAAGTACGCAGCGGTGCCCGGGCCTGGGCTGACGAAGCCATCCGTAAAATCAATGCGGAGAACAACCGGTCGGCTGACACGCACCTCTATTCGGTGCCGCTGCCGGAGCACTGGGGCGTCCAACTGTACCTCAAGGACGAATCCACGCACCGCTCAGGAAGCCTGAAGCACCGGCTGGCCCGTTCCCTGTTCCTGTTTGGCCTCGTGAACGGCTGGATCACCGAAGGCACCACCATCGTGGAGGCGTCCAGCGGCAGCACCGCGGTCTCCGAAGCGTACTTCGCGCAGCTGTTGGGGCTGCCGTTCATTGCCGTCATGACGCGCACCACGAGCCCCGAGAAGATAGCACTGATCGAGCAGTTCGGCGGCGCGTGCCTGCTGGTGGACCATGCGTCCGAGGTCTACGCGGCCGCGGCGGAGGTGGCGGCCACGAGCAACGGCCACTACATGGACCAGTTCACCTACGCCGAGCGGGCCACAGACTGGCGCGGCAACAACAACATCGCCGAATCCATCTTCGGGCAGCTCGCGCTGGAAGAGCATCCGGTCCCCCGCTGGATCGTGGTCGGCGCCGGAACGGGCGGCACCAGTGCAACCATCGGGAGGTACCTCCGCTACCACCGGCACGACACGGGACTGACGGCGGTGGACCCCGAGAATTCGGCGTTCTATCCGGGCTGGCGCAGTGGAGCGGCTGACTTCAGCACCGGCCGCCCCTCGCGGATCGAGGGCATCGGACGGCCGCGGATGGAGCCCAGCTTCGTACCCACCGTGATCGACCGCATGATCCAGGTGCCGGACGCCGCCTCCGTCGCCGCCATGCGGCAGCTCCGGGCGCTGGCGGGCCTGCATGCGGGGCCCTCCACGGGGACAAACCTATGGGGAGTCTGGCAGTTGGTGGCTGAGATGATCGCCGAGGGGCAGCGCGGCAGCATCGTTTCGCTCATGTGCGACGGCGGTGACCGCTATGCGGGTAACTACTACAGCCCGGCGTGGCTTGCAGCGCAGGGGCTGGATCCCGAGCCGCATGAAAGAACCATCCGGGAATTTTTCGATTCCGGAGTCTGGAACCCCTAGACGTCCACCGATTCCCGGGCGGAAAGCCGGGCGTACTCCGTGCCGTACCTGGCACCCAGGCGCTTGACGTGGCCCTCCACGAGGTCCAGGCCCGTGCCGTTGAGCAGTCCGTCATGGATTGGAAAGGCCCGCGGGGCGCGCACTCCAATGACAAAGTCCACCACCTCACTGACCTTGTTCCACGGCGCGTGAACCGGAACCAGGAGAGTCCGGACACTGATGCCGTCCGGGATGATGAACGAGTCCCCGGGGTGGTACACGTTTTCCTCCACGAGGTAGCCGATGTTGGCCACTATCGGAACGTGCGGATGAATCAGGGCATGCTGCCCGCCGAAGCTCCTGATCCCGAACCCGGCAGCGTCGAAGGACGTTCCGGGCTCAACCGTGTGGACGCGGGACACGGCTTCCGGTACTTCCTTCCGCAGGTTGTCGGCAACACCCTCCGGTGCGAACAGCTCCAGCTCACGGTTGTCCTTCAGGGCCGACGTCACCGCAGCCACATCGATGTGGTCAGGATGCTCATGGGTGACGAGGACTGCATGGGCGCCGTCGAGCGCCTCGGCGGATTCGGAATACCCGCCGGGGTCAATGACCAGGACGTGTCCGTCTTTTTCCAAGCGGACACAGGAGTGCGTGAATTTGGTCAGCTTCATCCGGCCAGCCTAGGGAACCGGCCGATCAGTGTCCACGGGCCTCCGGCTGGTAATCTTGAACACGCAAGTATCCCTAAGCGAAGCGAGTCCATTCATGCCACACGGCGCCAGCGCTGAAGGCAGGCCGCTGACCCCTCTGGTTGCGGCTGGCGGGAAAGAGCAACGGGTCACGAAGCAACGGCTGGCGGTAAGCGCCGCCCTGGATGAGCTGCACGACTTCGTCAGCACCCAGGAGTTGTATCGGATCCTGCAGAACCAGGGCGTCTCCGTCTCCCTGGCCACCGCCTACCGAATCCTGCAGTCTCTTGCCGACGAAGGCCTCGTGGACGTACTCCGCAACGGCGAAGGCGAGGCCGTCTACCGCCGGTGCGCCGTCACTGGGCACCACCACCATCTCCTGTGCAGGAGCTGCGGCAAGGCCGTGGAAGTGGAAGCGCCCGCCGTGGAGACCTGGGCCGCCCGCACCGCCCAGGAACACGGCTACACCGAGGTGGCGCACACGGTCGAAATCTATGGCCTGTGCCCCGACTGCTCGGCACGGAAGGCCGGCGCTACGCAGTAGGAGGCGGCCTTCCAGGCCGTTAGGCAGTCCGCAGGACCCTGCCGTTAAGCCCGCGCTTCGCGCGCACGCTGCCGATGACTCGGCACACCACGTAGATCAGGAACGACAGCGTGGTCACGTAGGGGCTGATGGGAATGCGGCCACCCAAGGCGAGGAGAATGCCGCCTACTGTGGCGACCATGGCGAACACGACGCTGAGGACCACCACCAGCCGCGGCGAGGACGTCACGCGCAGGGCAGCCGCGGCCGGCGTAATCAGCAGGGCCAGGACCAGGAGCGCCCCCACAATCTGAATCGACAGGGCCACGCTGATGCCCAGGAGCACCATGAAGGCCAGCGCGAGGGATCGCACGGGAACGCCGCGCGCCTCGGCGAGCTCGGGATCGACGCTCGCGAAGCTCAGTGGCCGCCAGATGGCGATCAGGCCGGCCATCACCACCATGGCGGTTCCGGCCAGCGCCTGCAGCTGCACCGTATCCACCGAGACAATCTGCCCTGTGAGCAGGCCGAACTTGTTGGCGGCCCGCCCCTCGTAGAGGGACAGGAAGAGGATGCCCAGTCCCAGCCCGAAGGGCATGATCACGCCGATGATGGAGTTCTTGTCGCGTGCCCTGACGCCCATGAACCCGAGGAGCAGCGCCGCCGCCACCGAACCGATCAGGGAGCCGAACACGACGTCGGCGCCGATGAGCAGCGCAAAGGCTGCCCCGGCAAAAGAAAGCTCTGAGATGCCGTGGACGGCGAAGGCGAGGTCGCGCTTCATCACGAAGGTGCCCACCAGTCCGCCCAGCAGGCCGAGCACCGCCCCTGCCCAGAGGGAGTTCTGGACAAGGACCAGCAGCTCGCCGTAATTTTCGAAGTTGAAGACCGACTGCAGAATGCCTTCCAGATCCATCAGGCGCCCTCTCCCGCCGTGGCGCGGGCATCGTCATGGTGGTGCGTCGTCGCATCCGGCAGTCCGACGACGACGATCCTTCCGTTCGCGTGGATCACATCGACGTGGCTGTCGTACAGCTCGGACAGGACCTCGGTGGTCATCACCTCGTGGGGCGTGCCCACACTGAACCGGCCGCCGGCGAGGTAAAGGATCCGGTCGACGTAGTCGATGATCGGATTGATCTCGTGGGTCACGAACACCACGGCGCTCTCTTGCTCATGGCACTGGTCATTAATGAGTGCACTCACGGCCTGCTGGTGGTGAAGGTCAAGTGACAGCAGCGGCTCGTCGCAGAGCAGCACTTTCGGGTCGGTGGCGAGGGCCTGCGCCACGCGCAGCCGTTGCTGCTCTCCGCCCGAGAGCTGCCCCACGGGGACCTTGGCGTACTCGGTGGCTCCCACGAGGTCAAGCAGTTCATCGATCCGGCGGTCTGCCTTTGCGTTTCCGAGCCGGACTCCCCACCTGTGGCCGTCGACGCCGAGCCCCACGAGGTCCCTCGCGCGCATGGGTGTGTCCGGAGGAAAGGGCTTCTGCTGCGGGATGTAGCCGATCAGGTGGCTCCCCCGTTCCACCGGGTGGCCGCCGAGGGAAGCAGTGCCGGAATGCAGTTCCTGGAGCCCGAGCAGCACTTTGAGGAAGCTGGTCTTTCCGCTCCCGTTAGGTCCCAGGACTGCGAAGAACTCGCCCGGGCGGATGTCCAGGTTGAGATCTTCCCAGAGTGCCCGCCTGCCGAACTTGAGGGAAGCGTCCCGCAGGCTGATCACTGGATTCAAGGTTTCTTCTTCTCCAGGGCAGTAGAGATGTTCTCAACATTGTCCGTCATCCACTCCAGGTAGGTCTTGCCCTCGGGCAAGGTTTCGCTGAATTGCACCACCGGGACGCCGGCGGCGTCGGCAGCGTTTTTCAGTGCCTCCGTTTGCGGTCCTTCGGTTTGTTCGTTGTAGGCGAGGAAGCTCACGTCCGGCGAAGCCGCCAGCTGGGTCGCGGCCCGCAACACGGCCGGGGGCACATCGCTGCCCTCTTCGATAGCGGCCGTGTATTCGGCCGGAGTGCGGTTTTCCAGGCCGGCTGCTTCCAGCAGGTACAGCGGGACAGGTTCCGTCACCGCGACGCGGGCGGCGCTGTGGGCTGCCTTGACCGTTCCGAGCTTCCCCTCCAGGTCAGTTAGCCGCGATTTGAAGGCAGCGGCATTCGCCGTGAATTCCGCTGACGAACCGGGCGCGAGCGTGCCAAGCTTGGTGGCGACGGCGTCGGCCAGGCGTCCCATGGCCGGGACGCTGTACCAGACGTGTTCATTGAACTCGCCGTGATCGTGCGCGTGGCCGCCTTCACTGCTTTCCGAGTGCCCTGCGGCCTCCTCAGGTGCGAGGCCCGAAACCTCCACGGCGCTGACGATGCTGTCGTGGGAGATTTTGCTGTCATCCGCCATTTTGTGGATGAAGTCGTCGTAGCCGCCGCCATTTTCCACGACGAGGTCCGCCTTGGAGATCGCGAGCCTGTCCTGGGCGCTGGCCTCATACGAGTGCGGGTCCTGGCTCGATTTGGTGATGATGGCCTTGACGTCCACCTTGTCGCCGCCGATCGCCTTGACGATGTCTCCGTACACATTCGTGGACGTGACAACGGAGACGCCGGCGTCTGCCTGCTCCTGGGAGGCCGCCGGTGATCCACAGGCTGTCAGCATCAGGCCGGCACCGGCGACGGCTGCGGTCAGGGAGGTACGGAGGGTACGGCGCAAGGGAAAAACCTCGGTTCTGGGGACGGGTTACGGAACGTGCAACCCTACGAGTGTACCGCTAAATAGGAATGATTCCTATTTAGGATTGGTTGCAGCGCCCCTCTGCTATTCGCCATCGGGCTGTCCCAGCCGGCGTATGCCCTTGGCCTGGGTGGCATCACGGATTTCGCCCACCAGTTGCTCGATGACGTCTTCCAGGAAGAGGACGCCCTCCGTCTGGCCGTCGGGGCCGATCACGCGGGCAAGGTGCGAACCGGTACGCTGCATGACGGACATGGCATTTTCTATCTCCGCGTCCCGCGGCAGGTTGGCCAACGACCGGATCCTGCTTTCGGCAATGGGATGCTGGTAGCCCGAGTCAGGAATCGAAAGCACGTCCTTGATGTGCAGATAGCCCGACAGCATGTCGTCGTCGTCCACCATCGGGAACCGGGAGAAGCCGGTACGGCTCACGGCCTTCTCAAACTCGACCGGCGTCGCCGAGGTCTTCAGCATGACCAGCCGCTCCAGCGGAACCATGACATCCCCGGCCGTGTACTCCGAAAACTCGAGCGCGCCGGTAATGAGGCCCGCATCATCGTCCACCAGCCCGTGCCGTGTGGACTCCTGCACGATGGACTGGACTTCTTCCAGGGTAAAGGAGGAGTTGACCTCGTCCCTGGGCTCGATCCGCATCAGCTTGAGCACGTGGTTCGCGGACCAGTTCAGCGCAACGATCACCGGGTTGACGATTCGGGCGATGAACATGAGCGGCGGGGCCAGGAGCAGGGCTGCCTTGTCGGCCACCGAAACGGAGACGTTCTTCGGCACCATCTCCCCGAAAGTCACGTGCAGGAACGTCACCACCATCAGAGCCACGCCAAAGGCGGCCACATCGGCAATTTCCATGGGCACGCCGAGCGATTCAAGGGGAACAGCCAGCAGGTGGTGAATTGCCGGTTCCGCAACGAGCAGGATCAGCAGGGAGCAGACCGTGATGCCCAACTGGGCGCAGGCCAGCATCAGAGAAACGTTCTCCATGGCGCGCAGGGTGGTTTGGGCACGCACGGAGCCGGCGTCAGCGAGCGGCTCGATCTGGCTTCGGCGCGCAGACATCACGGCAAACTCGGCCGCGACGAAGAACGCGTTGCCGATGAGCAGCAGGACCAGCCAGAGAATTCCAGCCCAGTCGCTCATGCCGCTCCGCCATTCCTGGACGAACCGTGCTTGGCCGAACCATTCCTGGCCGGACCGTTCCTGCCGTTCCCCTTGCGGGCGTGGGCGTCCGCCGCGGCGCCGTCCAGGGCGGAGCCTTCGCTGGGCTCACGGTCCGGCTTGAAGCAGATGCGGTCGATCCGGCGACCGTCCATGCGGGTGACGCTGAGCGTTCCGCCGCCCACCGGGACGGTGTCCCCCACTGACGCTATGCGCCCGAGCTCGCTCATGACGTAGCCGCCCACCGTTTCATATGCTGCTTCGTCCGGAACGCTGAGCCCGGGAATCTGTTCGGACAGTTCATCCGGCCGCAGCAGGCCGGGGAAGTACCAGTCGCCGGAGGCGCTTTGCAGCAGGCCCGGCCGTACCTTGTCGTGCTCATCGGCAACTTCCCCCACGATTTCCTCGACGAGGTCCTCCAGGGTGGCGATGCCCGCTGTTCCGCCGTACTCGTCCAACACCACAGCAAGCTGCAGGTTGCCTTCCTTGAGCTCAGCCAGCAGGGCGTCGAGGTGGATGGTTTCAGGGACGCGGAGAACATCCGTCATGATCGCCCCGGCCTCCAGGTTCGCCCGGCGTCCGGCAGGCACTGCAATCGCTTTCTTCACGTGGACCAGTCCGCGGATATCGTCTGCGGAATCGCCGATAACGGGAAACCGCGAATATCCGGTGCGGCGCGCGGCGTCAACGATATCCGAGACGGGCTGGTCGGCGTCGATGGTCTCGACGCGGATGCGGGGGGTCATCACATCGGCGGCCGTCCGGCCCGAGAAATTCAGTGTCCGGGCGATAAAGTTCGCGGTCCCCGGGTCAAGGGTCCCCATCGCCGCCGACCTGCGGACCAGGGAAGCGAGCTCGGCCGGCGTCCGCGCCCCTGAGATCTCCTCTTTCGCTTCGAGCCCGAAGACGTTCAGCACCTTGTTGGAAAATCCATTGAGGACAATGATGGCTGGCTTGAAGATGGCCGTAAAAATCAGCTGTGGCCTTGCCAGGGCCCTTCCCATGCGGAACGACAGGGCGATCGCCATGTTCTTCGGGACCAGCTCGCCGAGCAGCATGGAAAGCAGTGTGGCAATCACCATGGCGAGCACCAGCGAGACAGATCCCGCCACGGCGTCCGGGAGTCCCAGCAGGGTGAGCGGAGCATGCAGCAGCGCCCCCACCGAGGGTTCCATGACATAGCCGGTCAACAGCGTTGTCATCGTGATGCCGAGCTGGCAGCTGGACAGCTGCGTGGACAGCGATTTCAGGCACTTGAGGAGCGGGACCGCCGCCGCGTCGCCGTCGTCCACGGCGCGCTGCACCGTCGGCTGGTCAAGAGCGATGAGGGAGAATTCGACGGCGACGAAGAAACCGGTGCCGAAAATCAGCAGGAAACCTGCTGCGAGAAGAAGCCACTCCATTTAGCGGCCTGCCCGGGGCGGCACAGAGCCAGGCGGAGGATGGTCGGCCGAGGCCTGCGCTGTTTTCAGGGTGGTCCCGGAGAACTGCGGCGAGGCACTTTGACGGGAACGTGAACGGGGTTTGCCGGCTCTGCGGGTGGGCTGCGCGGGACTGCTGATATTGCTCCGCTGACAGCCCCCAGGCCGGCACCTAGATTTACTGTCCATAAGAATTGCAGTCTACAGGAGCACATCCGGGTCGTGGGCTGCGATCGCCAGCCGCCGGCGGCAGGAAGCGCCCGGAGCGCGGCCTGTTTCAGGGGATTGCGGACCAGCGTCCACAGCCGCCGGGAACGAACAGATTCAGCCGGTTTTAAGCCGGACCCATGCCACAATTCAGCGGCTACATGATTTGAGTCACCCTTATTGGCAGTTAACCGCAGATCGTCACTAGACTGGCAGAGGTCTGGGTTCATAGGACACAGAAACTGGTTCGATTGTTGTGCCGTGGCACCGTGGCGACCAGAGGGAATTCAAACTCATGGAAGAGGCGTATTTCAAGTGCCAGAGCAGCCTAGCCACCGTCTACCAGAGGAATTTGGCGGAAACGAGTGGCTCGTTGACGAACTGTACGAGCGTTACCAGCAGGACAAGAATACGGTCGACGCAAAATGGTGGCCCCTGTTCGAATCCTTTGACAGCAGCAACGGCCCGTCCTCCAACGGCGCCCCCGGCCCGGCAGCGCCGGCCCACCCGGCCACCCGCGAAATGCCCGTTGTAGCTCCCCCGGCCCAGGCCCCGGCCTCGGCGGCCCCTGCCCCGCAAGCACCTGCGGCTCCGCCGGCATCGTCGCCGGCAGCCGCACCTGCCAAGAAGGCCCCGGCAACGGTGGCCCGCGATGGCGCGAAGAAGACTGAGGCGGGCACCGGCGCCCAGCCCATTCCGGCCCAGCTGCCCAAGAACGTGAAGGCGCCCACAGCGCCCGAGGAAGACGTTGTCTCCGTCCTGCGCGGTCCTGCCAAGGCCATCGCGTCCAACATGGTCACCAGCCTTGAGGTGCCCACCGCCACGTCTGTCCGGGCGATTCCGGCCAAGCTCCTCATCGACAACCGCGTCGTGATCAACTCCAACCTGGCCCGTGCACGCGGCGGCAAGGTCTCGTTCACGCACCTCATTGGCTACGCGGTCATCCGGGCGCTCTCCCAGTTCCCGTCCATGAACGTGTACTACGACGAAGTGGACGGCAAGCCTGTTGCCGTCCAGCCCGCCCACGTGAACTTCGGCATCGCCATCGACATGCCGAAGCCGGACGGCACACGGCTGCTCATGGTTCCGAACATCAAGAAGGCGGAGACGCTCAACTTCTCGGAGTTCTGGCACACCTACGAAGACCTGATCAAGCGCGCACGCAACGGCAAGCTGACAGCAGACGACCACCAGGGCACCACGGTCTCCCTGACCAACCCCGGCGGCATCGGCACCGTGCACTCCGTGCCGCGCCTCTCCAAGGGCCAGGCCGCCATCATCGGCGTCGGCGCCCTGGACTACCCTGCTGAATTCCAGGGTGCCAGCGAGAAGATCATCGCGCACAACGCCATCAGCAAGGTCCTCACGCTGACCTCCACCTATGACCACCGCGTCATCCAGGGTGCGGGCAGCGGCGAGTTCCTCAAGCTGGTCCACCAGCTCCTGCTCGGTGCCCAGAACTTCTACGACGAGATCTTCGAAGCGCTGCGCATCCCCTACGAGCCGGTTCGCTGGAGCCCGGACCTGCAGGTGGATCCGTCCGACCAGATCAACAAGGTCGCACGCATCCAGCAGCTGATCCACTCCTACCGCGTCCGCGGGCACCTGATGGCGGACACCGATCCGCTGGAGTACGTCCAGCGCAAGCACCCCGACCTCGACGTCCTCACCTACGGCCTGACGCTGTGGGACCTGGACCGCGAATGGCCTACGGGCGGCTTCGGCGGCAAGCCGCAGCTGGCATTCCGCGACATCCTCGGCGTTCTCCGTGACGCCTACTGCCGCACCACCGGCATCGAGTACATGCACATCCAGGAGCCTGCCGAGCGCAAGTGGTTCCAGGACCAGCTGGAACACCCGTATTCCAAGCCGAGCCGCGAAGAGCAGCTGCGCATCGTCTCCAAGCTCAACGCTGCCGAGGCCTTCGAGACCTTCCTGCAGACCAAGTTCGTTGGCCAGAAGCGCTTCTCCCTTGAGGGCGGCGAGTCCCTGATTCCGCTGCTCGACGCGATCATCTCCGACGCCGCCGACGACGGCCTGGACGAGGTTGCCATCGGCATGGCCCACCGCGGCCGGCTCAACGTGCTCACCAACATCGCCGGCAAGACCTATGCCCAGGTCTTCCGTGAGTTCGAGGGCACCCAGGATCCCCGCTCCGTGCAGGGTTCCGGCGACGTCAAGTACCACCTGGGCACCGAGGGCACGTTCACCTCGGACAACGGCAACGAGACCAAGGTCTACCTGGCCGCCAACCCGTCACACCTCGAGGCCGTGGACTCCGTGCTTGAGGGCATCGTCCGCGCCAAGCAGGACCGCCTGGACCAGGGCGAGGCGTTCCCCGTACTGCCCATCATGGTGCACGGTGACGCTGCGTTCGCCGGCCAGGGCGTCGTGGCCGAGACCCTCAACCTCTCCCAGCTGCGCGGCTACCGCACCGGCGGCACCATCCACGTGGTGGTGAACAACCAGGTCGGCTTCACCACCGCGCCGTCCTCGTCACGGTCGTCCACGTACTCCACGGACGTCGCGAAGATGATCCAGGCACCGGTGTTCCACGTGAACGGCGACGATCCCGAGGCCGTGGTCCGCATCGGCCAGCTCGCCTACGAGTTCCGGCAGAAGTTCCACAAGGATGTTGTCATCGACATGGTCTGCTACCGGCGCCGTGGCCACAACGAGGGTGACGACCCCTCAATGACCCAGCCGCTGATGTACAACCTCATCGAAGCCAAGCGTTCGGTCCGCAAGCTCTACACCGAGTCCCTGATCGGCCGCGGCGACATCACCGAGGAAGAAGCGGAGCAGCTGCTTCGCGACTACCAGGAGCGCCTCGAGCGCGTCTTCGCCGAAACCCATGCGGCGCAGACCTCGCCGATCCCGATCATCACGGCGGACTCCGCCGCGGTGTCGGACATCGAGCGGCCGCAGGCCCAGCAGTCGGACTTCGGCACCAACGCCCCGGCGTCCACCGCCATTTCGGCCGACACGCTGGCCCGGATCGGCAAGGCGCACCTGGAAATCCCCGAAGGCTTCACCGTCCACGCGAAGCTCAAGCAGTTGCTTGAGAAGCGCGAGCAGATGTCCCGCGAAGGCGGCATCGACTGGGGCTTCGGCGAGATCGCGGCCTTCGGCTCGCTCATCATGGAGGGCGTGCCCGTACGCCTCGCCGGCCAGGACTCCCGCCGCGGCACCTTCGTGCAGCGCCACGCCGTCTTCCACGACCGCGCCAACGGCAACGAGTGGCTGCCCCTGGGCAACCTCTCCGACGACCAGGCCAAGCTGTGGATCTACGACTCCCTGCTGTCCGAATACGCGGCCATGGGCTTCGAATACGGCTACTCGGTGGAGCGCCCCGATGCCCTGGTGCTCTGGGAAGCGCAGTTCGGTGACTTCGTCAACGGCGCCCAGACCATCATCGATGAGTTCATCTCGTCCGCCGAGCAGAAGTGGGGCCAGCGCTCGTCACTGGTGCTGATGCTTCCGCATGGCTACGAGGGCCAGGGCCCGGACCACTCCTCCGCCCGTATCGAGCGCTTCCTGCAGCTGTGCGCCGAGGAAAACATGATCGTGGCCAACCCCACGACGGCAGCCTCGCACTTCCACCTGCTGCGCCGCCAGGCGTACAGCCGTCCGCGCAAGCCGCTCATCATCTTCACGCCGAAGCAGCTGCTGCGCCTCAAGGCCGCCGCGTCGGCCGTGGAGGACTTCACCACCGGCGGCTTCCGGCCGGTCATTGGCGAGCATGAGCAGCTGCAGGCGGACGCCGTCGAACGCGTCCTCCTCGTCTCCGGCCGTCTGTACTACGATCTGCTCTCCACCCGGCAGAAGACGGGCGACAAGACAACCGCCATCGTCCGCGTGGAACAGCTCTACCCGCTGCCGCAGGCGGAAATCGAAGCGGAGCTGGCCAAGTACCCCAACGCCGAAGTGGTCTGGGCGCAGGACGAACCCGCGAACCAGGGTCCGTGGCCGTTCATGGGCCTGAACCTGCCACAGGCACTGGACCGCAAGATCCGGCTGATCTCGCGGCCCGCGTCGGCATCCACGGCGGCCGGCTCCATGAAGCGGCACGCTGCCGAGCAGGATTCGCTCCTGAAGCAGGCCTTCGCGCGCAAGTAGCAGGGCAACTGCCCGGCCGGACGGTGACATACCGTTCCAGCCGGGCAGTTCTGTTTAATCGGCATGAGTTAATGGACACAGGCGGGGACGTCCGCGGAGGCGCCGGATCGGGCCGCCGTGCGGGCGCATCCGGCACGCAGGGCACGTCCGCAATATAAGTGAAGAGGTAGTAGTGGAAGACAGGAAGCTGCGCATCGCAGCTGTTGGAGATGAACTGCTGGCCGGCCTCGGGGATCCCCGGGCACTGGGCTGGCTGGGCCGTGTGCTGGCCCGCACTCCGCAGGACGGCATGTCCGTTGAGAGCTACGCCCTACCCTGCCCGCAGGAGGGCACCGAAGGCCTCGCGGCCCGCTGGCTCGAGGAAGCCGGCCGCCGCTTCAGTGACCTGCATGAAAACCGGCTGGTCATTGGCCTCTCGGGGCGCGATGTGGAGTTCGGCCTGTCCACCGCCCGGAGCCGGCTCAATCTGGCCAACATTCTTGATTCCGCCACACAGAAGCGGCTTGAGGTTTTTGTCGTGGGGCCGCCGCCGACGCTGGATCCTGCCCACAACCGCCGGCTCGGAGAACTAAACACCGCCTTCGCCGACGTGACGACCCGCCGCAAGCACCACTACGTGGACACGTTCACGCCGCTGCTCAACCATGAACAGTGGCGCCAGGACCTCGCGGCAAACGGAGGCACTCCCGGCCAGGCGGGGTACGGGCTGATGGCGTGGCTTGTCCTCCACCGCGGCTGGTTCCAGTGGCTGGGTATCGACGCTCCGGAATAGCAGGATCCACTCGCGATATATCTTGATCTTGTGCGCGGCGGCATGTAGGGTTGCCGCATAGTCACGATATATCGCAAGTGGAGGGAATCATGGAAGAGCGCTCGTGGACGGTCACCGGCCCGCAAACCATCGATATCGACGGCGTCACTGCGCTAAAGCTCGGTATTGTCAGGGGCCGGTTCGACATCGTCACCCATGCGGAAGACGTGGCCCGGCTTGAGGTCTCGGACGTTCACGGCGACCCGCTCGCTGTGACGCTGACCCATGGCCGGCTGGAGGTCCGGCACCAGTTGCACGGCCCGCAGGGCTGGTTCAAGACCCTAATGGGGGCCGTCAACAACAGCAGCGACAATACCGTGGCGATCAGCATCGCCCTGCCGTCCGGCGTCGAAGTTGAGGCAGGAACCGTCAGCGGCGACGGACTGGTTTCCGGGATCACCGGCCACACCAGGCTCAACACCGTCTCCGGATCCGTCATGTCGGACGGAACGTCCGGTGACCTCCACGTCAACACCGTCAGCGGGGAAGTCATAGCCCGGAACCACCGGGGCGTGCTGACGGCAAAGAGCGTCTCAGGCGAGGTCACGGCGTCGGGCCGGTTCAGCAACATCCGCGCCAACACCGTCAGCGGTGACATGAGCTTTGACCTCCAGGACTTCACCCACGATTTCGGGGCGAACTCCGTTTCCGGCGACCTCACCATCCGGCTTCCGCACGACGTCGGCGTCGACATCGTGGCCAAATCAGCCAGCGGCGCGGTAGTGATCGATGACCAGAAGTACACGCAGCCCGGGGGCACGGTGCAGACCATCGCCGGTCCCGATGCGAAGCTGATGCTGGTCCGGACCAACTCGGTGTCCGGCAAGACCTCCATCTTCCACAGCCCGGCTCCCGCGGACGCAGAAGCGGGACTCTAATGCCACCGGTCTTTGCCCACGGCGCTCTGCGGCTCTACCTCCTCGCCCTCCTGGAGTCCGGCCCCAAGCACGGCTACGAACTGATCAAGGCGCTCAGCGAAAGGTTCGGCGGCACGTATTCCCCCAGCGCCGGGACCATCTATCCGCGGCTGGGCAAGCTGGAGGAAGAGGGACTGGTGGCCACGCAGTCGGAAGGCCGCCGCACCAACTACCGCATCACGGCCGCCGGCCTGGCCGAGCTCAACAGCCGGCGCGACGAACTCGCCGGCGTGGAAAAGGATATTTCGGCGTCCGTGCGCAGGCTGGCGGACGATCTCCGCGCTGACATCCGCAGCAATATGCGCGGCCTGCGTGCGGATCTGGCGGCCTCCGCTGAAGCGGCCCGGTCCGCCGCCATGCCGGCTGCCTCGCGCGCGTCTGCCTCCAGGCCTGCCCCCGAGGCCCAGGTCATGCTCAAGGAAGCGGAAATGCTGCTCCAGGCGTTCAGGGACGACCTGCGCGTGGAGCTCCGCAGGCAGGCCGTCGCGCACCCCATCACCCCGGTGACGCTCGAAACCGTCAGAACGGTCCTCGACCAGGCACGCATCGCAATCCGGAATTCACTGAAAGACTAAGCCGCCCTGCCGCCCCCGCGTCCCCTGATGCCGCCGGTTCGCGGCCCGTCCCGTGATGTGGGAGACTTGAGGGCAGCTCTTTCGAGTACCGATATTAAGGAGGCCAGCTATGAGCAAGCGTGCACGTAAACGTCGTGACCGTAAGCGTGGCGGCGCTAACCACGGGAAGCGCCCCAACACCTAAGCCACGGCTTGAACCGAAGCTTAAACGCAGTGCCCCCGCAACCTGCCGGTTGCGGGGGCACTGTGTTTTTAATGCTCTAAGAACGGGGCCTGCGTCAAGCGTCCACTGGCCGGATGTTGTGGATTCTGTCCAGGATCGCGTTCTTCAGATTCGCCGGAGCGGCTTCGGTGCACGACCGTTTGACCATGTTGCGGATGACGCACTCGAGGTCGTACTGCTCCGTGCATTCCGGACACTCATCAAGATGATGCTTGATCTCCGCAATGTCACTGCGGGTCAGGGCACCATCCAGATACTCGTAGATCCGTTGCATCCGGGCGTCGTCGCAATCGCCCAATCCCTGGCAGTCGCTCATTTCCTGTTCTCCTGTTTGTTGCTTTCTGCTGCTGCATTGGGGTCGGCAGCAGCTTTGAATCCCCGTTCGGCGGCATAGTCAGCCAGCATGTCGCGCAGCATCTTGCGGCCGCGGTGCAGCCGCGACATGACGGTGCCGATGGGAGTGTTCATGATGTCTGAAATCTCCTTGTAGGCGAAGCCCTCGACGTCCGCGAAGTAGACAGCCAGCCGGAACTCCTCCGGGATGGCCTGGAGCGCGCGCTTGACATCCGAATCAGGCAGGTGGTCCAGGGCTTCGGCCTCGGCCGAACGAAGTCCGCTCGAGGTGTGCGACTCAGCCCGGGCAAGCTGCCAGTCCTCTATGGTGTCCGAATTGGACTGCAGCGGCTCGCGCTGCCGCTTCCGGTAGAGGTTGATGTACGTGTTGGTCAGGATCCGGTACAGCCATGCCTTCAGGTTGGTGCCGGGCTTGTACTGGTGGAACGCCGAAAAGGCCTTGGTGTAGGCCTCCTGGACGAGGTCCTCGGCGTCGGACGGGTTTCGTGCCATCCGCATCGCTGCCGAGTACAGCTGGTCCACGTACTGCATGGCGTCGCGTTCAAACCGCGCCCGGCGCTCTTCCGGGCTTTCGGCGGCGACATCAATTTCCTCCGCCGGCGACGCGGGCTGTGGGGTGCTGATGTCCTCGGCGCCGTTCCCGGCGTCCTCTTGCGTGGCCTCTACGGCCGGATCCACGGTGCTCATTGCCTTCAAGTCTACTGTCACCGGCCGGACCGGCCGGGAGACGCCGGCGGCACGGGGTCCGACGCCGTAGGAAACAGCGGCCGGCTCCTCCCGCGCCATGCCGAACTCGCGCACCTCAAATGCGGCTATGTCTATCGGCCCCCGCAACTCCACAGCGTCTTTCACCAAAGTCAAAGCTCCATCTCCACTTCACATTTCCCGCATGGCTGGCCGCTGAAACCCTGCGTCCGGATTCCGCGGCATGCGGCGGCCGGGACGGTGCCCGGCAAGCTGTCATCCCGGAAACGGACGCGGACTACTGTCCCGACCTTTCCGGACCTGCACAGCACAACGACGTCCGGCGGGCAAATATTCCGCAAAAGTGCAAGACTAGAACCGACTCCGCCGCAGTCACCGCGGCTCGTCCATCCAGGAGGAAATTCATGTCCTTAGTCCGTTTTCTCGCCCGGCCTATGCTGGCTTCAAGTTTCGTCCTCGCCGGCGTGGACAAGCTCAGGAATGCGGACGACACTGTGGAGCAGTTGTCCCCCCTCCTGCGGCGCGCTGCCGATGCACTCCCCTTCCAGACCGACGAGAAGGTCCTGGCCCGGGTCATCGGCGGTACGCAGGTGGGCGCCGGCGTCCTGTTCGCTACAGGCAAGGCCGCACGGCTGTCGGCAGGCCTCCTGGCTGTCATCTCGGCCCTGAACGCGTTCGTTGAGTGGCGCAGCGCCGATATCAGCAGCAAGGAAGGCCGTGATGCCCGCCGCACCCAGCTGCTCAAGAACGTCACCCTGACCGGCGGAGTGCTGCTGGCCTCCGTGGACACCGCCGGCAAGCCGAGCCTCGCCTGGCGCGCCGAGCACCTCGCCGCGGATGCCCGGAAGACGGCGAGCCACCTGGCTTCGGATGCCCGCAGGACCACCGGGAAAAAGCTGCACAAGGCTGACAAGGCTGTCCGCAAGGCCGTAGACCATGCAGTGGGGGCATAGGCAGGAATGACAGGATCCATCACGGACGCCACCGCCGGCCACACCGGCGATGCCGGGCACTGGCCCGCGCCCTTTGCGGAGCGGCCCATTGACGCCACGGTGCGCGTCCCCGGTTCGAAGTCACTGACCAACAGGTATCTCGTGCTCGCAGCCCTGGCGGACGGGCCGTCCCGTCTGCGGGCGCCGCTGCACTCGCGGGACTCGGCCCTGATGGTAGGAGCGCTGCGTCAGCTGGGCGCCGACGTCCGCGAGGTGCCGGGTGACGGCCCCTTCGGCCCGGACCTCGAAGTGACACCCATCCCGTCAGATTCCGGTGTCCTGGACGCCGCCATCGACTGCGGCCTCGCCGGCACGGTCATGCGGTTCGTTCCGCCCCTGGCGGCGCTCCGCAAGGGTGTATCCGTTTTCGACGGCGACCCGCACGCCCGCGAGCGCCCGATGGGCACCATCATCGAAGCGCTGGCGGCACTCGGCGTCACCGTCCGCGGCGAAGCCGGCTCAACGCCGTCGTCCCTGCCCTTCCGCGTTGAGGGGACGGGAGAGGTCAGGGGCGGCCATCTGGTAATCGACGCGAGCGCGTCATCCCAGTTTGTCTCCGCCCTGCTGCTGGTCGGCGCACGCTTCACCGAAGGCCTGCACCTTGAACACTCCGGCGACTCCGTACCGAGCCTGGACCACATCAATATGACAGTGGCCGTGCTGCGTGGAGTCGGCGTGGAGGTGGACGACGCAACACCGAACCACTGGATCGTCAGCCCGGGACCAATCCGCGCCTTTGACGAACGCATCGAACAGGATCTGTCCAACGCCGGGCCCTTCCTCGCGGCGGCCCTGGCATCCGGCGGCACCGTTCGCATTCCGGACTGGCCTGAACACACCACGCAGGTCGGCGACCTGTGGCGGAGCATCCTCACGGAAATGGGTGCCGCCGTCACGCTGGACGCCGGAACACTGACCGTCACCGGCGGAAACGAGATCCGCGGCGCGGACTTCGCCGACACCAGTGAGCTCGCCCCCACCGTGGCCGCCCTCTGTGCGCTCGCCACCGGCCCGTCCCGGCTCAGCGGCATCGCCCACCTGCGGGGCCACGAGACGGACCGCCTGGCCGCGCTGGTCGCGGAAATCAACGGGCTTGGCGGGGATGCGCAGGAGACAGAGGACGGACTGGTCATCCGGCCCGCCAAGCTCCATGGCGGCGTGGTCCGCAGCTACGCTGACCACCGGATGGCCACAGCGGGCGCGATCCTCGGCCTGGCCGTCAGGGGCGTAGAGGTCCAGGACATCGGCACCACGGCCAAGACCATGCCGGACTTCCCACAGCTGTGGGCAGACATGCTCGCGCAGGGCAGCGCCCCGGCCCATGGGAACGGCGCAGGGACCCCCGGTGGCACGCAGCACTGACTCCTGGGACGAGTCCGACGTCCGGATCCGCCCCAACAAGAAGGGGACGCGGCCCCGCACCAAGGACCGGCCCGCCTACGAGGACGCCGTCACCGGGCGCATCATCACCGTTGACCGCGGGCGCTACACGGCCGTGGTGGGCGAGGACTCCGGCGATGAACGCACCGTCATCGCCGCCCGCGCCCGGGAGCTCCGCCGCTCCCCCGTGGTGGCCGGCGACTTCGTGTCCCTCGTGGGCGACGTGTCCGGCGACCCCGACACATTGGCCCGGCTCGTAAAGATCCAAGACCGGAAGACGCTGCTGCGGCGCAGCGCCGACGACACCGACCCGATCGAACGGGCCGTCGTGGCCAACGCGGACCAGCTGGTGGTTGTGGTGGCCGCAGCGAACCCGGAACCCCGCACCGGGTTCATCGACCGTGCGCTGGTGGCCGCGTACGACGCCGGCATCGAGCCGCTGCTGCTCGTCACCAAGGCCGACGTCAAGGACCCCGCGGAGCTGCTGGACAACTACCGCCACCTCGACTTCCCCGTCATCATCAGCCGAACGGCCGACTCGGCGGCCTCCGGCATCGACGCCCGCTCCGACGACGGGCTGTCCGCCCGCCTCGACATGCACGCAGTTTCCGAGCTGCGCGCCCATCTGGACGGCAAGGTCACCGTCATGCTCGGCCACTCCGGCGTCGGCAAATCCACCATGGTGAACGCGCTGACCGGAGCGGAGCGGGCTACCGGCGGCGTCAACGCCGTCACGGGACGCGGCAGGCACACGTCGTCGTCGGCCCTCGCGCTGAAGCTTGCCGATGCGCCCGCCGGGAGCTGGATCATCGACACCCCGGGTATCCGTTCCTTCGGGCTGGCCCATGTGGATCCGGACCGGATCCTGCATTCCTTCCCCGACCTCGAGCCCGGTACGGAGGCCTGCGAGCGGGGCTGCAAGCACGATGCGTCCGCCGTGAACTGCGGCGTGGACGCCTGGGTGGAGGCCGGCAATGCAGGACCCTCCGGCCCTGCCCGCCTTGCCTCCCTGCGCCGGCTGCTCGGCACCGATCCGCGCATGGAAGCCCAGGAAACGAAGGAACTGGGAAGCGTCAGCTGAGCCGCACGGCGCCTCCGGCGTGCGGACATCCCCGCCCCGCCGGGCCTTTGACGGTAGTTTGGAACCATGACCCAACCCGCTTCGAGCTACAACGATGACCTGAGACTTGCCCATGTGCTGGCGGATTCCGTGGATGACCAGACCATGAGCCGGTTCAAGGCGCTTGACCTTCAGATCGAAACCAAGCCCGACCTGACGCCGGTCACGGATGCCGACAAAGCCGCCGAGGAGTCCATCCGGGGCCAGTTGTCCCGGTCCCGGCCCCGGGACGCCGTTCTTGGCGAGGAGTTCGGCAGTTCCGGCCACGGCTCCAGGCGCTGGATCATCGACCCGAT
>NZ_JBDGML010000033.1:0-21277 GCF_057655195.1 Arthrobacter sp. Soil_N43 | reverse complement strand
CTCTGACAGCCGCCTGGCCAACTCCGCCCCGGGCGGCTGGGCGGAGAGCGGAATTCCTTCGCAGCCCCACTGCACGTCCTCGGCCGGCTTCCCCGCCACAAGCTGCCTGAAAAGGTAGTCCACCACCCCTGGACTCATCGCTTGCAGCGGACCGTCGGTGCTGCGTGGCGGCTGCCTGCGCGGCTCCTTGAAGGGTTCCCTGCGCGTTTCCTTGAACATGCCGCAATAGTATTCGAACATATATTCGAACACAAGCCTCCGGCAGGCTGGATGTGAGACGATCACATCATGACCTCGCGGAGTACGGCTGCATCGTCCAAAACCTCGAAAGGCCCTGCAGCCGGCACCCGACTTGCAGGCATTGACGCCGCCCGCGGCCTTGCCCTCCTTGGCATGATGGCCACCCACTTGCTGCCCACCTTCGAGTCGGACGCCAACATGACGCCCACCTGGATCGGGCTGACATTTTCTGGCCGCGCCGCCGCCCTCTTCGCCGTCCTGGCAGGAATTGGACTTGCGCTCTCCACCGGCAAGCAGCGTCCCTTGGAAGGCAGTGCCCTTACGGCCGCCCGGCGGGGCATAGCCCTGCGCGCGCTGGTAATTGCCGTCGTCGGCCTGGCCCTTGGCGGCCTGGAGGTCAACGTCGCGGTGATCCTCGTGCACTACGCCGTGCTCTTCCTGTGCATCCTGCCGTTCATCGGGCTGGGGCTGAAGGCCCTCTGCGCCTGGGCCGCCGGCTGGATTGTGGGATCCCCTGTGCTCGCCTTCCTGCTCCGGCCGTGGCTGATGGCCTCGGATCCGCCCCTGCAGCTGAACCACAATCCGGGGTGGGAGGACCTGTCCACGCCCGGGCAATTGCTTGGCGACCTGTTCCTGACGGGCTACTACCCCGTTTTGCAGTGGATCTCTTATTTGCTGGTGGGACTCATCATCGGCAGGCTGTCACTCTCAGCGGCCGGCCTTCCCCTGCTGCTGCTGACTGCCGGCAGCGCCGTAGCCGCGTTCGCCAAGGTTCTGGGCACAGCCGCCATGGAATCCTGGGGCGGCCGGGCCGCTTTGCAGGAAATACTCTCGGATCCCAACTATCCGCTGGACAGCATCCTGCAGGTTAACCTGGCCGGCGTCCGGCAGGAGGGGTCGTGGTGGTGGCTGGCTGCCAGTGCACCGCATTCAGGGACCACGCTGGACTTGCTGCACACCAGCGGCGTGGCAGTGGCCGTCGTCGGGCTATGTCTCTTGGTTGGCAAGCTCGGGGAATGGCTGGACCTGGATCTGTTGCTGCCCCTTCGGGGCGCCGGCGCGATGACCCTGACCCTGTACACGGTGCACGTGTGGGTGGTGGCCTCGTTCCATCTCCAGCCCCTGCCGGCCGGCTGGACGGAGGACGGGATGTATTTCGCCCATGCCGCACTGGCCGTGCTGATCGGAATGGCATTCCTGCTCCTGAAGAAGCGGGGGCCACTCGAATGGCTGGGCCACGCCGCGAACCAGGTGGGGCGGCATGAACCGGACAGGGTCCGCTAGCTGTCCAGCTAGCGCGCGAGGGCGCCCTTGGAGGCTTGGAAGAGCCGCACCGCGTCCCGCATGGCGGCACGCGCGCGCTTGCGGTCTCCGGCAGCGTCGTAGGCGCAGCTGAGGCGGAACCAGGAACGCCAGTCGTCGGGGGCGGCTTCGGTCTCGGCGCGGTATTTCTCGAATTCCTGATCCGCAGCGGCGCGGACGATCCTTCCCGCCGGCGTGCGCGGCAGGTTGTCAACCGGAAGGCCGCCTTCGGCCTCCAGCACCTTCGCCATCTGTTCGGTGCGGGCGCCGAACAGCAGTTCACGGATCAGGGCCCAGGCGCCGATGACGGGAAGGACCAGGTACGCCGCCCCGATGGCTTTGGCCACCGGTTCGGGGTCCGTCAGCAGCAGGACGGACCGCTGGAAGGACACGATGAGGTAGAAGACCAGCAGAAGCGTCACCGCGCCCACCCAGATTTTGGTGCGGTTCTTCTTCAGCCAGCCAAAGGGGCGTTCCACGTTGTCTACAGCCCCAAATCCAGGTAGCCGTCCAGACCCACGGTCAGTCCGGGGTGCCGCGCAACGCTCCGCACGCCCAAGAGGACCCCGGGCATGAACGAGGCGCGGTCGAACGAATCGTGCCGAAAGGTCAGCTGCTCCCCCGGGCCGCCGAGCAGGACCTCCTGGTGCGCCACCAGGCCGCGGAGCCTGACACTGTGCACGCGGATTCCGTCCACCTCGCAGCCACGGGCGCCCGCGAGCTCACTGGTGGTGGCGTCGGGGCTGGGTTCGACGCCCGCCGAGGCCCGCTCCGCGGCGATCAGCTGGGCCGTGCGGACAGCTGTGCCGGAGGGCGCGTCAACCTTGTCCGGGTGGTGGAGTTCGATGACCTCCACGGACTCGAAAT
Source organism: Arthrobacter sp. Soil_N43 (assembly GCF_057655195.1). NCBI lineage: Bacteria > Bacillati > Actinomycetota > Actinomycetes > Micrococcales > Micrococcaceae > Arthrobacter > Arthrobacter sp. Soil_N43. Next base: position 18,868 of record NZ_JBDGML010000033.1, on the reverse strand, counting down.
ATTTGGAGGCCTTGGCGGCAAAAGCCGACGCCAGGACGGAGCCCAAGGCGAAGTTCGGTGCAATCAGGACGCCCACGCCCTCGTGGCCCGCGAGCAGCGATCCAAGCCGTTCCAGCCTGCCGGGGTCCCAGCCGGTGGTGCCCACAACGGCATGCATGCCGTTCTCGACGGCGAAGCGCACGTTGGCCTCGGTGCTCTCCGGCACGGTGAGGTCCACCACGAACCTGGCACCTGCGTCCGTCAGCGAGGTCAGTGAATCACCGCGCCCGAGGGCAGCGACGAGCTTCATATCGGGAGCGGATTCCACGGCCTTGACGGCTTCGGCGCCCATGCGCCCGTTCGCGCCCAGCACGGCGACAGGAAGTTGTTCGATCATGGCTTCAACCCTACCTTTCGCCCGGCTGCCGGGCGGAACCCGTATGAGAAGACTCTCAGACGAGTCTCATTCATGCTTCACGTTCGGGGCCCATGATGGAAGCACCAAGGGGGCATGGATCGAGACTTCAACGAGCCGAAGGAGGCCTCAATGCGCATGGGGATTCGCGAGCTGCACCAAACCCCAGCTCCGCAGGAAACAGTTCCACAGGAATGGGAAGCAGCCGCGCCGGGTCAGCTTTCATGCGTCCAGCTTGGCAATCCGGAACTCCGCCGGCAGATCGTGGACATCATCCTCGACGTCCTCTCTGATGAGGAGCCCGCGCGCCCCGAGGTCCGTGCCCGCCTTCTGCAGCATCTGGCCGAGAATCCGGGCCACCCCGAGCGGGCGCTGTTGGATCACCTGCGTGATCCGTACATCCGGACCGCCGCAACGGGCTCAGGGACCTTCTAAGTCCAGGATATGCAGGAGCAGGGCCTGCTCGGGGTTCCCGGGGTTGTCCATCAGCTGCCGCAAAAGCCGGCGGCGGACATCCGGGGACGTCGCCGCTCCGGAAATGATGTCAGCGATGACATCCAGGACCTGTCCGCGAAGTGACGGGTCACCGTGCCCTGGAACCCCTGGCCTGAGCTCCGCTGCCGGTGACCCGGGGGTTCCCGATCTTCCGGGGCTCGCCCCCGGCACTCGACGTGCTGTCTGCAGCCCCTGGAACAGGGTCTCCATGTGAGGGTCGCCCGGCTCCATCGGCCCACTCCTTCCTGCAAATCGGCCGGTGGGCCCCTTCACCCACTGACCTGAGACCTGCCCGGGAAACGTCCGGGCCCGCAGGGAACAGCCGGCCCCGCCCACTTCGGCGGCTGGCCACCTGTTACCGGCGACCGCCATCGTGTCGCAGCTCTGCTACAAAAAGCCGGACCCGGGACCCCCTGTCCGGAGCCCCCTGCCCCCCACGTACGGGAGCCGCCCCGGCAGAAGGCCACGGGAAAACCCCGCGTCAGGGCCGCACATCACGGCTTTTCCCAAGTCCCTGCGGCGAAAGTGGGAGGGTCCTGAAGTTGAAGGTAGCCGCGAACCGTCTTCTGCAGGACCGCCGGGCCCGGACGCACTCCCCGAGGAAGCGCCGGGCCCGGCCACTGCGCGTCGGCCGGAACCTTGCAGACGACCTACAGGTGCTTCTCTGCGTAGACGCGAAGCGCGTCGCGGACGAAGCGGGCACCCGACTCACCGCCATAGTTAGCGGCGAATCGCGGGTCGGCAACATACATCTCGCCAAGGCCTGTCACGTAGCCCTTCGTGTCACCTTCAAGGGCCGATGCCGGGGTGCCAGGTATGGCCGTGAGCCACTCAACATGGCGCCTGGCCAGCTCCTGCGCCTCGGCGCTGTCCGCTGAGGCACCTGATTCGGCGGCGCGGATCCAGTCACGGCCGAGTTTTTCGGCGCCCTGCTTCCACGCCTTCTTCTCCTCCGCGCCCATTCCACGCCACCAGGAATCCCCGGCTGCGTAGGCGTCCTTGCCCCACCGCTCTTCGACCTCGTCCTTGTACTGCGTGTGGTCGAATCCATCGAACATATTTTCAGCCACGAGTTCTCCGCCTCCTTTCAGTGATTCCAGGGTCTGCCGGACGGAGGCCGCCTGCCTGGCCAGGCGCGCCTGCTCCTGCCGAAGCCACTCAAGATGCCCGCTGAGAGCCCTCACGGCATCCGTCTCGTGCCGGAGCACCTCGGATACCGCGGGAAGGCCAAGTCCCAGCTGGCGCAGCAGCAGTATGCGCTGCAACTGCACGAGGGCGGCGGCGTCGTAGTACCGGTAGCCGTTGTGGCCGGTACGGGTCGGTTTGAGCAGCCCGATGTCGTCGTAGTGGCGCAGCGTCCGGCTGGTGGTGCCGGCGATCTTCGCTATTTCCTGGATCGACCAGTCCATCAGTCCTCCCCCTGCTCCGCAGGTTTGTCCCTGTCGGGCCGGCCCTTCCGGCCCGATAACGAGACTAGGGGTTGACGTTACGTAAAGGTCAAGGGCGTCAGGCTCCGGCCCCGACCCATTCCACGCTGCCGTCCGTGAAGAACTGTTCCTTCCAGATGGGGACCTGATCCTTGATGCGGTCCACGAGTTCGGAGCAGACGGCGAACGCCTGCCCGCGGTGTGCCGCCGCAACGGCGCAGACCAAGGCGGGATCTCCGATTTCCAGGGAACCTACGCGGTGCGCTGCCCAGATGCGAACAGGCGTACCGGTCTCGCCGGAGTGCTCGGCCACCAGCTGCGCCACGACGTCGGCGAGGGCCTGGTGCGCCGTGGGGTGGGCGCTGTAGCTCAGCCGTTCAACAGGCTTGCCGCCGTCGTGGTTTCGCACAACCCCGCTGAAACTGACCACCGCGCCGGCTGTATCCGACTCCACGGCGGCAATGGCCTCGTCAACGGAGATGGGCTCCGCGCTCAGCACGGCGTGCACCACTTCGAATAGCTGGCCGGTGGCTGTATGTCCGGTAGCTGCATGTCCCGTAGCTGACTGTTCAGTGCCCATGTCCGCCCTCCAGCTGGTCACAGAGATGCCCGATCACCGGATCGAGGACGGACAGTCCGTCCATGACGCCCTTCGGTGATCCGGGCAAATTAACGATAAAGGTTGCGCCGGCTGCCCCGGCATGCCCGCGGCTGAGCATCGCCAGCGGGGTCTTGGCGATGCCTGCCTGCCGGATCCCTTCCATGATGCCGGGAATCTCCCGGTCAAGCAGTGGCAGGGTCATCTCCGGCGTCCGGTCATCGGGGCTGAGCCCCGTGCCGCCGCTGGTGATCACGACGGCGGGGCGCTGGGTGAGCAGCGCCCTGATCGCGGCGCCCACGGGCTCGCCGTCGGGAACCACCATGACCGGGAACGCGTCAAAGCCGTGCTCGGTGAGCCAGTCCATGATGACCGGCCCGGTCTCGTCCTGGTACAGGCCGGCGGCGGCGCGTGTCGAGGCAATGACGACTCCGGCCTTCCTCCCCTGGACTTCACCGTGGACGTGCGGTGCTCCTGCCATGCTCACAGTCTCCAGTCCCCGCTCTTTCCGCCGCTTTTGGCCAGTACCTTGATGTCGGTCAGCACGGCGTGCTTGTCCACGGCTTTGATCATGTCGTAGACGCTCAGGGCCGCGACGGAGGCAGCCGTCAGCGCCTCCATCTCGACGCCGGTCACCCCCCTGGTCTTGACGGTGGCGAAGATGTCCACCCTGTCCGGGCCGAGCTCGAAGTCCACCGTCACCTTCGATATCGGCAGCGGATGGCACAGCGGAATCAGTTCCGGGGTCTTCTTTGCGGCCATGATGCCGGCCACCCGCGCCACGGCCAGGGCGTCCCCTTTCGGCAGGCCGCCGGTGCCCAGCAGTGCCAGGACTTCCCGCGTGCTCCGGACCGTTGCACTGGCCGTCGCCTCCCGTGTGGTTTCCGTTTTTGCCGACACGTCCACCATCTGGGCGGTGCCGTCGCTCCGCAGGTGCGTCAGCGCGGCGTCGTTATTTTCTGCAGTCACAACATCCATACTTCCACTTCGGCGCCCCGGGCGAGCGCGGATACTCCTTCAGGTACCTGGACAAGGGCGTTGGACTGGGCCAGCGCCCGGACCAGGTGCGAGCTCTCGCCGCCCTCAAGCCGGACGGTGCCGTCCGGCAACAGGGTTCCGCGCCGTACCTGATGCTTGCCCGCCGGTGACGTGAGCGGCTCGAGGAGCCGGCCGTGAACCACGCTCCGTGGTGAGGGCGAGCCAAACAGCCCGCTGAGAACCGGCCGCAGGAACATCTCAAACGAGACGAGACAGCTGACGGGGTTCCCCGGGAACCCCAGGAGGGGCACGCCGTCGAACGTTCCGATCCCCTGTGGGCCGCCCGGCTGCATGGCCACGTGGCCGAAGTGCACGTCCTGGCCGTCCATGGCCTGCCGCACCACTTCGTACGCGCCCTTGCTGACTCCCCCGGTGGTCACGATGAGGTCCACCTCCGGGACGTGGCGGCGCAGCAGGTTGCAGAGGACGGCGGGGTCGTCCGTTGAGATGCCAGCCCTGATAACGGCCAGCCCGGCCTGCCGCAGCGATGTTTCCAGCAGGGTCCCGTTGGCATCGAAGATCTTGCCGGCCCCAAGATGACCTCCCGGTTCCACCACTTCGTCGCCGGTGGTGACGAGGAGCACCGTCAGCCGGCGGTGTACCAGGACGTCCGGCATGCCCAGTGCAGCGATCAGCCCCAGCTGGCCGGGGCCGAGGCAGGTGCCGGCCGCCAGGGCAGCTTCACCCGCACGGATATCGCTGCCGGACTCGCGGATGAACGTCCCGGCAGCCACTGGAGGGAGCCGCACGGTGGCCTCTGCGCCGGGAGCCGGAAAAGCTGCGGGGACCGCCCGCTCAATGGGGATAACGGCGTCGGCCCCCGGCGGGACCATGGCGCCCGTCATGATGGGGGCGGCCGTCCCGGGCTGCAGCGGCGCGGGACGGGCGCCGGCCGGAACGGGAGCGGCGACGCGCAGTTCGGCACCGCCTTCCGGAACGTCCGCGGCGCGGACGGCAAAGCCATCCATTTGCGAGTTGGCGAAGGGCGGAAGGTCCAGCGTCGCGGTGATGTCCTCGGCCAGTCCCCGGCCCAGGGCATCGGGAAGGGCAAGCCGCTCGATGTGCCCGGCGTTGCGCAGCGGCTCAAGGAGTGCCCGGACGGCGTCACGGTGTTCGGCCACGCTGCGGTGCGTGTGTGCGCCAGCGTGCGTCTGTGCCCCGTTCGCCGCATCGTGGGCAGCGGCGTCGTGGGCAGCGGCCTCGTGGACAACTGCCTCTTGGACAACTGCAGCCGGCGTGGCGGCAGTAGCGTGCGGCTGCGTGTGGCGGTGCATGGTCCTGCCTCCTGGAGCGACGGCTATGCGGTCACGTCAACTCTAATGGTGTGGAAGCCCGTGGCACCGTCCGGGGCAACCGGCCTGCGCTCCTCTGCCTGGACGGTGCCGGGGAGATCGGTCGCGCGCACCTGCACTTCATGCTGTCCCGGCTGCAGGTCAAGGCCCAGTTGCCACTGGTACCAGGTGTCCACCGAGATGCCGGGAGCCAGCTGGGCCTGCTGCCAGCCGCCGCGGTCCACGCGCAGCTCCACCTTTCCGATTCCGGTGTGCTGCGCCCAGGCCACGCCGCCGAACATGACCTGGCCAGGACGGAACGACCGGCCGTCGCGGGGTACATCGATGCGGGAGGAGATCTTGATGGGCCCGCGTTCGGACCAGCCGCGCGGCGTCCAGTACGCAACGTCATCGGCGAACCGGGTGACCTTGAGCTCAACGAGCCACTTCGTCGCGGACACGTAGCCATAGAGTCCGGGGACGACCAGCCGCACCGGGAAGCCGTGTTCCAAAGGTAGCGGTTCGCCGTTCATGCCCACGGCGAGCAGCGCGTCCCGGTTGTCCGTGAGGACTTCCAGGGGCGTGCTGGCGGTGAAGCCGTCCGAGCTCCGCGACAGCACCATGTCCGCGCCGGGAAGAGGGCCAGCCATCGCCAGCAGTTCGCGGACTGGCCAGCCGAGCCAGAGCGCGTTGCCGATCAGGTCGCCGCCCACCTCATTGGACACGCAGGCAATGGTCACGTGGCGTTCCAGCAGCGGTTTGGCCTGCAGGGCCTCGAAGTCGAGCTCTATCTCCCGCTCCACCAGGCCGGTGACCTTCAGCTTCCATTCCCGGGGGTCCAGGACGGGGACGGAGAGTGCAGTATCGATGCGGTAGAAATCCGGATTTGGGGTGACAAGCGGATCCATGCCGTCCAGGCCGATCTCGGCGCCGGCCGGAATCGCTGCTGCGGGAGATCGAGGTGCCGGCAGGCGCAACGTCCGGCGGACCTCATTGACGCCCGCTGCCCCGCCGCGCCAGGCCGTGGCGACTGCCCCGCCCACCAGAACCGCGGCGCCGGTGCCACCCAGCAATTGCAGGAAGCCGCGCCGGCCGGACTGGCCCTGCTGCGCGCCTGCCTGCCAGGAGGCCAGGCGCCACGTCAAGCTCTGAAGCAGCATCCCGCCGATTCCGGCGGCGATGACCGGGAGCGCGACGGCGATGACAGTCACCTGCGCCCGGGTCAGGACCGCCGCCACACCGACGATTCCGAAAACCGCGAAGACGGCTGCCCCTGCATAGCGCCTGCGCAGCTCCAGCACCCCGGACAGGCCCGCGAGGGCTGCGATCACGAGTGCCATGCCCGCCAGCAGCGCAAGCTTGTCGGCCGTGCCGAACAGTGCAACGGCCCAGTCCTTCACTCCCGGCGGAACGGCATCAATGACTGCCCCGCCCAGCGCCGTCATGGTCGACAGGGACGGACTGAGGAACCCTGCGATGAGCTCGCTGGCCACCAGTCCGGTGCCGGCGGCCACCATCCCGGCGGATGCCGCCCACCAGCGGGACCTGGCAGGTGAGGGTCCGGACGCTCCAGCTCCAGAGGTGGGGAAACTGCGCATTCCGGCTGAGGCCCCGGGCGCCGCCGGCTGGGACTCGTTCACCCTTCCAGCATAAGACCGGACGTCCCGCCCGGCCGCGGGATGTCACGGGCGTGATGCTTGGCCCAACGTGGCGTAGCCTGAATTTATGAGTGTTCAGCTTGGCATGCCGCAGCCGCGCGAAGGGGCAGCCCCGCTTCCTGGTGCGCCGGGTGTTCCCGCTGCCCGCCCCGCCGATGCTCCCGCCGGACTCGTTGACCGCTACGGGCGCCGGGCCACGGATATGCGTCTCTCCCTCACCGACAAGTGCAACCTGCGGTGCACCTACTGCATGCCTGCCGAGGGGCTGGAGTGGCTGTCCAAGCAAGCGGTCATGTCGGCTGCGGAAATCGTGCGCATCGTGCGCGTGGGCGTGGAGCTGCTGGGCGTCCGTGAGCTGCGCCTGACCGGCGGCGAGCCCCTGGTCCGGGCCGATCTGATCGACATCATTGCCGCGCTCCGGCAGGCGCACCCGGCACTGCCGATCTCCATGACCACCAACGGCGTGGGCCTGGATAAAAAGGCAGCCGCGCTCAAGGCTGCGGGGCTGACCCGCATCAACGTCTCCCTCGATTCCCTGCACGAGGAAACCTTCACCAAACTGACCAGGCGCCCGTTTCTCGACCGCGTCCTTGCCGGTGTTGATGCCGCCTGGGCGGCGGGACTCGGCCCGGTTAAGCTCAACGCCGTGCTCATGCGCGGCATCAATGACGCAGAGTCGCCGTCCCTGCTGGCCTGGGCCCTCGACCGGGGCTACGAGTTGAGGTTCATCGAGCAGATGCCACTCGACGCCGACCACGGCTGGACCCGGCGGAACATGATCACCGCCGCGGAAATCCGTGACCTGCTGTCCGCGGACTACGTGCTGAGCCCGGACCCGCGGGCCCGCGACGGAGCTCCTGCCGAACGCTTCGAAGTTCGACGTCGACCCGCAGGGTCTGGTGCAGCAGAGTCTGGTGCAGCAGGGTCAGCCGAACCGGAAGGCCCCGTCCTGGGAACTGTGGGAATCATCGCCTCCGTCACCGAGCCGTTCTGCTCCGACTGCCGCCGGACCCGCATCACTGCGGAAGGCAAGATCATGAGCTGCCTCTTCTCCCGGGAGGAATTCGACCTGCTCGGATTGCTCCGGGCGGGCGCCAGCGACCAGGAACTGGTGGAACGCTGGCAGGATGCCATGTGGCTGAAGCCCAAGGCCCACGGCATGGACCATGTGGGACTCGACGCCCCGGACTTCGTCCAGCCGGACCGCAGCATGAGCGCCATCGGAGGCTGAACCCTTGAATGTACGTTACTTCGCTGCCGCACGCGCTGCGGCAGGCGTGGAAGAAGAGCGCTTCGACCTTCCGGCCGGGTCCACGGTGGAATCACTGCTGGCGGCTGTCCTTGACGTCGAACGCCCCGAGCCGCCGGCCGGGACGCCGGGGCTGGACCGGATCCTGGCCCGCAGCAGCTTCCTGCTCAATGAAGTGGCCGTACGGGACCGCTCGGTGGTTCTCGCCGACGGCGACGTGGTGGACGTCCTGCCGCCCTTCGCCGGCGGCTAATCTCCACAGGCGTCCTAGTGGAGTCGCTCAGGCACGGTGGCAGATTGACGTCATGAAGGGGCTGTAGTCCTGCGCGTCCCCGAGCCGGAGCTCGGCGGTGTGGATGAGGACCCCCTCCTCAACCCGGAAAGTGTGCCGTGCCGTGCCGCGGTCGCTGTGCCGCTCCACCGTGAGCACGGCATCATGCCAGGCGCCGCGCGCCGGCGCCGCCGGAGGCCGCCCCATGCTGTCGACGTAGTACCAGAGGGTTTCATCATGGTCAGGATCCACGGTGAACACTCCATGGCCCTCGAAGTGTGTGCCGTCGGCCTCGACGTGCCGATAGGTCTGGACCACGGCGAAGCCGCCGGCGGCCCTCGTGAACGTCACCTCTGCGGTGGCGGTCCGGGCAGGGCCCCACGGCGACGCAGCCAGCTCGGTGGTCCCCGTCCAGCGCCCGACGAACATCTCAAGTGCCTCGTGGGCTGTCCCCGGATGCGGCCGGTCCATTATTCCTCCCAAGGGTCACAGTCCGAAGGTTTCGGTCTCCTCGAAGGGCCCGACCACCGTCACCGTCCGGGGCGCCGCCGCGAGCTCGCCGGCCAGCTCCCGGACCTGCTCCGCGGTCACGGCCTTGATCTGCCGCAGCGTCTCATCGATGTCCTGGTACTCGCCGGAAACGAGTTCGGCGCGGCCCAGCCGGGACATGCGAGAGCCGGTGTCCTCCAGAGCCAGGACGATCCCGCCGCAGAGCTGGCCCACGGCCTTGCGGAGTTCCTCCTCGGAGATGCCGCCCTCGGCGAGCTTGTCCAGCTCCGCCCCCAGCAGCTCCAGGACCTGCCGGACCTTGGTGGGCGTGCAGCCGGCATACATGCCGAAGTAGCCTGCATCGGCGTACGAGGAGGCGAAGGAATACGTCGAGTAGACGAGCCCCCGCTTCTCGCGGATCTCCTGGAAAAGGCGCGAGGACATGCCGCCGCCGAGCACGGCGTTCAGCACGCTCATGACGTACCGGCGGTCGTCGGTGGCCACAATGGTGGGGCAGCCCATGATGATGTTGGCCTGTTCCACAGGACGCTTGACCACGTGCAGCCCCGCGGTTCCGGCGATCTGTGCGCGTTCAGTCGAGCGGCGGTCCACAGGGGCAGCGCCGGGCTCCAGCGGCCAGCCGGCAGCGTGGAGGGCATCCACCACGAGGCGGCATACGACGTCGTGCTCCAGGCCGCCGGCGGCGGTGATGACCAGCTCATCGGGACGGTAGTAGCGCTGGTAGTGGTCCCACACCGAGTCGCGGGCCACGGCCCTGATGGCGTCGGGGGTACCACCGATGGGGCGCCCCAGCGGATGAGTGCCCAGCACCGCCGCGACGAAGTGCTCATGGGCGACGTCGGTGGGGTCATCGCTGTCCATGGCGATTTCCTCGAGGATGACGTCCCGTTCCTGTTCCATCTCGGCGGGGTCCAGCACAGCGCCGGTAATCATGTCGGCGATGACGTCGATGGCCATCGGCAGGTCCGTGTCCAGCACCCGGGCGAAGTAGCAGGTGCTTTCCTTGGCTGTGGCCGCGTTGGATTCCCCGCCCACTTCGTCAAAGGCCGAGGCGATCTCAAGGGCGGTGCGCCGCCGGGTGCCCTTGAACAGCAGGTGCTCGAGGAAGTGTGTTGAACCGTGCTGGCCCGGCGCCTCGTCGCGGGATCCCACACCGACCCAGAAACCGATGGTGGCGGAGCGCTGGCCCGGCATCGCCTCGGTCAGCACGCGCACCCCGCCCGGCAGAACCGAACGGCGCACTTCGGAGCCTCCGTCAGCTCCATGGATCAGGGTGTCACCGGGGTGGTTCTGCGCCAGCGGCAGGGGTACGACAGTCATCAAGGCCTTTCAGGAAGCGGAGCCAAATCTGCCTGCAATCCTACCTTTAAACGGCGGCAGGGCCGGTGGATGATCCACCGGCCCTGCCGCTAATGCCCGCGCCGTGAAAGGCGGTGCAGACTACTCTGCTGTCGCCTCGGCGACCTCAGGGGCGTCGGCGCCTTCTTCTTCGGCCACGACCGGCGAGAGGGACAGCTTGCCGCGGTCATCGATCTTGGTGATCTCCACCTGGATCTTCTGGCCCACGGAGACGACGTCATCGACGTTGTCCACGCGCTTGCCGCTGGCGAGCTTGCGCAGCTCGGAGATGTGCAGCAGGCCGTCCTTGCCCGGGGTCAGGGAGATGAACGCACCGAAGGTGGTGGTCTTGACGACCGTGCCCAGGTAGCGTTCGCCGATTTCCGGAACCTGCGGGTTGGCGATGGCGTTGATCGCGGAGCGTGCTGCGTCGGCAGACGGACCGTTGGTGGCGCCGATGTAGACCGTGCCGTCGTCCTCGATGGAGATGTCCGCGCCGGTGTCTTCCTGGATCTGGTTGATCATCTTGCCCTTGGGGCCAATGACCTCGCCGATCTTGTCCACGGGGATCTTGACGGCAATGACGCGCGGTGCGAACTCGGAGAGCTCGTCCGGGGTGTCGATCGCGGCGTTGATGACCTCGAGGATGTGCAGGCGGGCTTCGCGGGCCTGCTTCAGTGCTGCTGCCAGCACGGAGGCGGGGATGCCGTCGAGCTTGGTGTCCAGCTGGATGGCCGTGACGAACTCCGAAGTACCGGCGACCTTGAAGTCCATGTCGCCGAAGGCATCTTCGGCGCCGAGGATGTCGGTCAGGGCCGCGTAACGGGTCTGACCGTCAACCTGGTCGGAGACCAGGCCCATGGCGATGCCGGCAACGGCGGCCTTCAGCGGAACACCGGCGTTGAGCATGGACAGCGTGGAGGCGCAGACCGAGCCCATGGAGGTGGAGCCGTTGGAGCCGAGGGCTTCGGACACCTGGCGGATGGCGTACGGGAACTCCTCGCGGGAGGGCAGCACCGGCACGAGCGCGCGCTCAGCCAGCGCACCGTGGCCGATTTCGCGGCGCTTCGGCGAACCGACGCGGCCGGTCTCACCGGTGGAGTACGGCGGGAAGTTGTAGTTGTGCATGTAGCGCTTGCGCGTCACCGGCGACAGCGAGTCGATCTGCTGTTCCATCTTCAGCATGTTCAGCGTGGTGACACCCATGATCTGGGTCTCGCCGCGTTCGAAGATGGCCGAACCGTGGACGCGCGGCAGAACCTCGACCTCGGCGGTCAGCTGGCGGATGTCCGTCAGGCCACGACCGTCAATGCGGATCTGGTCCTTGAGGATGCGCTGGCGAACAACGTGCTTGGTGACCGAGCGGAACGCTGCGGACACTTCCTTCTCACGGCCTTCGAACTGGCCGGACAGGGACGCCACAACCTCGTCCTTCAGTTCGTCAGATGCGTTGTCGCGCTCCTGCTTGTCTGCGATCTGGAAGACAGCGGTCAGCTTCTCGGACGCGGCGGCCTCGACGGCTGCGTACACGTCGTCCTGGTAGTCCAGGAACACGGGGAACTCGACAGTGGGCTTGGCGGCGCGGGCAGCCAGGTCCTGCTGGGCTTCGCAGAGGGCCTTGATGAACGGCTTGGCAGCCTCGAGGCCTTCGGAAACAACCTCTTCGGTAGGAGCGGTTGCGCCCTGTTCCTTGATCAGGTTCCAGGAGTTGTCCGTGGCTTCGGCCTCGACCATCATGATGGCGACGTCGTCACCTGCAACGCGGCCTGCAACGACCATGTTGAACACGGAGTTCTCGAGCTGGGAGTGCTTCGGGAAGGCAACCCACTGCGAACCCTGCTCGTCCGCCACGAGGGCAACGCGGACGCCACCGATCGGGCCGGAGAACGGCAGGCCGGACAGCTGGGTGGACATCGAGGAGGCGTTGATGGCCACGACGTCGTAGAGCTCGTCCGGGTTGATCGCCAGGACGGTGACCACGATCTGGACCTCGTTGCGCAGGCCCTTGACGAAGGCCGGACGCAGCGGGCGGTCCATCAGGCGGCAGGCCAGGATGGCCTCGGTGGACGGGCGGCCTTCGCGGCGGAAGAACGAACCCGGGATGCGGCCGGCGGCATACATGCGCTCTTCGACGTCAACCGTCAGCGGGAAGAAGTCAAAGCCTTCACGCGGGTGCTTGCCTGCCGTGGTGGCGGAGAGCAGCGCGGTGTCTTCGTCGATGTACACCATGGCTGCGCCGGCTGCCTGCTTGGCAAGACGGCCGGTTTCAAAGCGGATTACACGCTTGCCAAAGCGGCCATTGTCAATGACTGCTTCTGAGAACTGGATTTCGGGACCCTCCAAGAGAGTCACCTCCGTTTCTTTGTTAACGGAAGTCCAGCCGCATCAACCCAGTCCAGCATCTGTCTACTGGCCTGCACTGCACCCGGTCATCGATCGAGACCCACGGGCCAGGCTTCTGTCAGCGAAGCTTTCCCGGGGATCACTACCGAGGACCGCGAATGCGTGATGCGGTTGATCCTCCTGTTTAGTTTTCTACTGAAAGAGGCGGCCCGTTCCGTGCAGGAAAGGGCCGCCCCCTAAGTCAGACTAGCGGCGCAGGCCGAGGCGCTCGATGAGCGCACGGTAGCGGGCGATGTCAGTCTTCTTGAGGTAGGTGAGCATGCGCTTGCGACGACCAACCATGGCCAGCAGACCGCGCTGGGTGTGGAAGTCGTGCTTGTGCTCCTTCATGTGCTCAGTGAGATCCTTGATCCGCTGAGTCAGGACAGCAACCTGGACCTCGGGCGAACCGGTGTCGCCTTCGGTGGTTGCGTATTCCTTGATGATGGACTGCTTTACAGCGGCGTCAAGTGCCACGATAACTCCTAGAGATGTGCCGTGAGGCCCGAATCAGTAACTCACTGCCGGGTGTGCCGGCGCGGACCAACCCGTCAAAGCAGGCGGTACGCACGAAACAGGATCCAGCAACCACGGACTGCAGCCGGATCCACCGTTTAGTTTACCGGCCTTGTCGCAATCTTGTCGAAACGCCGCGGCGGCTGCCGCAGGAGGCGTTCACCATCGCACATGGGGTCAGTGCGGCGGCAGCAGATCCCGGACGGCGGCCATGCCGCGGTGCAGCTCGGCGAAGCCGGTGCTCAGCGGCGAGAGTCCGATCCTGATGCCCGCCGGGGCACGGAAATCGGGGATGACGTCTTTGTCCCACAGTGCCGCGGTCACTTCGCGGAAGGAGGGATGGTCGACGGTGATGTGGCTTCCCCTCTGCTCAGGGGCACGCGGTGTGGCGAGCCGGACACCTGCCGGGGCCAGCCAGGCATCGTGGAGTTCCAGCGCATACGCCGTGAGGCGCAGGGACTTTTCCCTGACTGCCGCCATCCCCACTTCCTCAAGCAGGTCCAGGGTGCCGCGCATCGCGATCATCCCGAAAATGGCCGGGGTTCCGCTGAGGAAGCCGCGGATGCCGGGGGCAGGCTCATAGCCGGGACCCATCTCGAATGCGTCCCGGCGTCCCATCCAGCCCCAGATGGGCTGGGCCAGGCCCGGAAGATGCCTGGCATTGACATATGCGAAGGCGGGCGAGCCGGGCCCGCCGTTGAGGTACTTGTAGGTGCAGCCCGCGGCAAAATCGACGCCGGCGGCGTCCAGCGCGATCTCCACTGATCCGGCCGAATGGCACAGGTCCCATACGGCCAGCGCCCCGGCGTCGTGCACTGCCGCCGTGATGCCCGGCAAGTCGGCGAGGAATCCTGAGCGGTATGCCACATGGCTGAGGAGCACGACGGCGGTGGACGGCCCTACGGCCTCCCTCACCTGGTCAAGGGTCACACCGGAGCCGGGGTCGGCGTCGATCCAGCGCAGCGTCAGTCCCTCCTCCCGTGCGATGCCCTCGACGAGGTAGCGGTCCGTGGGGAAATTGTCGGTGTCCAGGACGATCTCTGTCCTCGCGGGATCCTTGACGGCGGCAAGGGCGGCGCGGATGAGCTTGTAGAGCACCACGGTGGTGGAGTCGGCGATGATGGTTTGGCCGGCAGCGGCGCCCAGGACCGCCCGTCCCAGCTGGTCACCGATAGCCTGGGGCAACTCCAGCCATTCCTCGTCCCAGCCGCGGATCAGGCGGCCGCCCCAGCCTGAATGGATGAACGTGTTGATGTCCTCGGCTGTCCTCTTGAGCGGGCGCCCCAGGGAGTTGCCGTCAAGGTAGGACAGGTCAGTTTCCGTGCCAATAAACCGTTCCCGGTACGCGGACAGGGGGTCCTCGGCATCAAGGAGGAGGGCACGCTCAAGGAGCGCGTCATGGGCCTCGCTAAGTGTGCTCACTGGCCGATCTCCGTCCGCACGGCGAACAGTTCCGGAAAGAACGTCAGTTCGAGGGCTTTTTGCAGGAAGGCCGCGCCGCTGGAGCCGCCGGTTCCGCCCTTCATGCCGATGGTCCGCTGCACCGTCCGCAGGTGCCGGAACCGCCACAGCTGGAAGTTGTCCTCGAGGTCCACCAGTTCCTCGCACGCCTCGTAGGCGCCCCAGTTGTCGGACGCGTTTTCGTAGATGTGCTTGAACAGCGGGACAAGCTCCGGCACGAACTCATGGGCCTTGGTAACGTCGCGGTTGAGCACTGCGGCGGGCACGTCGAAGCCTTGGCGGTGCAGGTAAGCGAGGAACTCGTCGTAGATGCTCGGCGCCTCGAGGACTTCCTGCAGCAGCGCGTGAGCCTCCGGATCCGACTCAAACACCGGCAGCATCTTCCGGTTCTTGTTGCCCAGCACGAATTCAACGGCCCGGTACTGGCTCGACTGGAATCCCGAGGAGTTCCCCAGGAAGCCGCGGAACTGCGAATACTCCGTGGGCGTCAGGGTGGCCAGCACGGACCACTGCTCGGTGAGGGTCTTCTGGATGTGCTTGACGCGGGCGATCCCCTTCAGGGCAGTGCCCAGGCGGTCCGCCCGGAGGTGCTCTGCCGCGCTGCGAAGTTCGTGCAGCACGAGCTTGAGCCAGAGCTCGGTGGTCTGGTGCTGGATGATGAACAGCATCTCGTCGTGGTGTTCGGGTGTGCTGACGGGCCGCTGGGCGCTCAGCAGCGTGGGCAGCTGAAGGTACGCCCCGTAGCTCATTCTGGAACTGAAATCGCGGACGATTCCCTTGTCCAGTTTCCTGGTGTTTTTCTCCACGGTCACAGCGTTGCCTTCCTTGCCAAGTACTGTGTGGGGCTTACGGATCAGCGCTTGAGAAGGAGGTCGTGGGCCTGCACGACGTCCTGGCGCATCTGCTCCACGAGGGCTTCAGGCCCACGGTACGCCACCATCCCCCGGAGTCTGGCGACAAACTCCACAACTACTGTCTGGCCGTACAGATCGAAGTCTTCTATGGACTCCTGGGGGCGGTCGATGACATGGGCCTCGACCTGGCGGCTGACGCCGTCGAAGGTCGGGTTGGAGCCGACCGAGATGGCGGCCGGCCACCGGGTGCCTGCCTGGTCCACGAGCCAGCCCGCATAGATCCCGTCCGCGGGGATGAGTCCACTGGCTTCAGAGGAGAGGTTGGCGGTGGGAAATCCGAGGGCGCGGCCACGGGCGGCCCCGTGGACAACCTCCCCGCGCATCTGGTGGGGGCGCCCCAGCACGGCGGCGGCGGTGGCCACATCGCCTGCCATCAGCGCCTCACGCACCCAGGTGGACGAACAGCGGCGGTCCGTGCCGCCGTCGTCATGGAGCGGAAAGCCTTCGGATCCGAATTCGCTGATGACGAGCACCTCAAAGCCGAACTTCTCCCCCAGTTCGCGCATGGTGTTCAGGTCACCGGAGTTTCCGCGGCCAAACCGCGTGTCGTGGCCAATGACCACGTGGCTCACGTGGAGGGCGTCAACGAGCACTGTGCCGACGAACTCTTCCGGGCTAAGGCTCGCCAGTTCGAGCGAGTACTTCATGACGAGCACAGCATCCAGGCCGAGCTCGCCCAGCGCCTGGAGCTTGTCCTGCAGGCCCATGATGAGCTCGGGCGCGGACTCCGGCCGGTGGACCTGGGAAGGATGGGGGTCGAACGTGACCGCGACGGACCGTGCCTTGTTCAGCCGGGCCGTACGGATCAGCTGGGACAGCACCTGCTGGTGGCCGCGGTGGACGCCGTCGAAGTTGCCGATAGTGACAACGGAAGGACCAAAGTCGTCGGGGACTTCGGTCGGATCGTTCCAGATGTGGACCATCAACCTCGCCTTTTACTGCCTGACACGAAACACGTCCGGGTGCCCATACAGGCTCCGGAACTCTCTAAGATTACCCGCATTCGTCCGGCGCTACGGACCGCGGCGGAGCCCGCACCTGTGGGCGGAGGCGACCGATGCGTGATCTGAAAACGCGCAGCGCTTTGAACGTCCCGGTCCCGCCGTGGGGTCTGGCCGTGACGGCGATCCTGTCAGTTCAGTTAGGGTCCGCCCTGTCAGTGGATCTGATTGAGACCGTGGGCCCCGCCGGAACAGCCTGGCTCAGGCTCAGCATTGGGAGCCATCATCCTGCTGGCGATCGCCCGCCCGCCCCTGTGCTCCGTCCGCCCGGGCGATGTGCTGCCGCTCTCGGTCTAGGCATCACCACGGGGCTGGTGACGATCGTGTTCCTCGCCGCAATCGAGCACATTCCGCTCGGCACCGCCGTCGCGATCGAGTTCCTGGGACCCCTGACGGTGGCCGCGGTGCGCAGCCACAACAGGAAGGTGCTCATCTGGCCGGCCGTGGCACTGCAGGGTCATCCCGGGCGGTCATCCGGGTTCCGGGCCGGCCGCGGATCGATTCCTAGAAAGTCCGACTACATCCTCGGTTAGAGGGACCAGGCCGACCGGCTGCGCATAACCGTCAGATCGCAATGGCCAGATTTACGGCCCCGGGGACTGGACGGATGTGCACTGCATCCACGGGCGGGCCACGAAAGCGGCTGGGCAGGAACGCGGTAGCCCCGGACGCGGCTCCCTTCACCGGGGCATGCGGCGGCGATAAACTGGCCCCAGCTTAGGGGTTGCGCCACCGCGGAGTCCGCCGCGTGTCCGCATCCTCCCCAGGTACTAAGCGCTGGATGGTGGACCAATGAGCGGGAACCAGGTTGTGGTGTTGGGCGCGGGTCCCGCCGGATTGTCAACGGCGCTGGCTCTCCTTGACCAAGGCGTTCACCCGCTGGTCCTTGACCGGGCCGAAGAGGTTGCTGCCTCGTGGCGAACCCGGTACGACAGGCTGCGCCTGAACACGAGCCGCCCGCTATCGCATCTGCCCCGCCGGCGTTTCCCCAAGGGCACGCCGATGTTCCCCACGCGCGACCAGTTCATCGACCATCTCGAGAGACACTCCCGTGAACCGGGAATCGAATGGCGGCTGGGCACGGCCGCGGTTCGGATTGACCGCGATCACGACGGCGACGGCCAGGCTTGGGTGATCCATACGTCCAACGGCGACACCATCAATACTTCACAAGTCGTGGTGGCCACAGGCTATGAGAATGCGCCGCTCATCCCCGACTGGCCAGGACGCGGAGACTTCACGGGCGAGCTTCTTCATTCCTCGGAGTACCGGAATCCGGCCCGCTTCCGCGGGAAATCCGTCCTGGTAGTCGGTCCGGGCTGTTCCGGGATGGAGATCGCACACGACCTTGCCACAGGCGGGGCGGCCAAAGTGTGGCTCTCCGTCCGCACACCGCCGAACATCATGCTGCGGGCAAGTCCTGGGCCGGTCCCGGGTGACATGATCGGCGTCATTCTTCTGAAGTTCCCGGTCCGTTTTGCGGACGCTTTCACCCGCTGGGGACAACGCATGGATACGGGCGACCTCAGCGAGTATGGTCTCCCGGTTCCCGAGGAGGGCGTGTTCACGCGGGTGGCCCGTGCCGGTGGCGAGCCAACCATCGTGGACAAGGAAGTCATCGAGGCCATCAAGGCCCGTCGCTTCGAAGTGGTGGGCGCGGTTAACTCCCTGGAGGGATCAGCTGTCCACCTGGAGGGCGGCGCGAGCATCGGGCCGCACACTGTCATCTGCGCGACCGGATACCGGCGGCAGCTGGCGCCACTGGTTGGCCACCTCGGCGTCCTCAACGAGCGAGGAGCGCCCCGGGTGGTCGGCGGGGAGCCTGCGGCAGACGGACTGCGCTTCATCGGCTTCGTGCCCCGCCCGGGAGCCATCGGCTACATGGCCAAAGAAGCGAAACTGGCGGCGAAGGCAATTGCCCGCGAACTGCGGACAGCGGAACCCGGGGCCGCCTAAAGCCCGACGCTCCTTCCAGTTCCTTCGGCGATGACCGGCGTGTCCCTGGAGACACATCGAGGTCGACCTTCCCGAAAGCCCTGACGAGAAGCCGGAGGCCGGCAGGAAAGCAGCATTTGCTGCCCTCATTCGAGGCTGAAGTAGTTGTTTCTCCGCGGTACCTGGCGTGGGTCGATGTGGGGTGGCGGGATGAACCAGGGGATGCCGGATCGCATGTGGATGGTCCATTGTTCTTTGTGGATGAGGTGGTGGTGATGGGAGCAGAGGAGGGTGCCGTTGTCGGTGCTGGTGGGTCCGCCGTGTGACCAGTAGGTGGTGTGGTGGGCTTCGCACCAGGGGGCGGGGATGGTGCAGTTGGGGAATGCGCAGCCTTGGTCGCGGGCGGTGAT
>NZ_JBDGML010000032.1:0-26916 GCF_057655195.1 Arthrobacter sp. Soil_N43 | reverse complement strand
CCGGTAGCCGCGGAACTGCTTCTTGAAGGTCGGCCACTGCTCTTCTGAGATGCGGCCATCGAGCAGGCGACGCGTGGTGGGATCAATGTCGAAGTTGATGAGAGTGCCGTAGATATCAAAAGAGATGTACTTCGGCCGGAGATTAGTCGGAGCCATGATGAGTCCCTTCAAGGGTTGTGTTAGGAGATTGGGCCTTGGGGTTGTCAGCCATCTGTCAGTGAGTGCTACGGCTGACCGTTTTTGATTCTCTATGAATCTAAATGCGCATCTGCCGATTGTCAACAATCTTCTTTGCTTGTTCCCAGGAAGGCTCAAGCTAATGGACCGCAAAGAATGGCGCCTCCCCGCCTTCACCGCTACCGGCTGCACCTATTGATCTCGGTTCAACCCGTCACGCCCCATCCCTAAGTCAAGGAGCCGTGCTCAAACTTGACGCCTATAGGAGCATCTTCGTCGCGCGCTCCGGCGTGCGCCGTGGCTTATGATTCCCCCAGCGAATCCGTCCGATCCGAAACCAAGAGGTATGTGCGTGCCCCCGCGTCAATCGTCCGACATTCCCCGCGGCAAAGTTGCCGTCACCGACGTGTATGCCTCCATGCGCGCCTCCATCCTGGAAGGCGAAATTGCGCCAGGAACCCGGATCAATATCGACGCCGTGGCCCGCAGCCTCGGGGTTTCCCAGACTCCTGTCCGGGAGGTGTTGCAGCGGCTTGAGGGCGACAACCTTGTGGTCTACAACCCCGGCCGCGGGTACAGCACCACCCCGCTGCTGGGCCTGCCGGAACTGCGTTCGCTGTTTGAGTTCCGCCTCCTGGTGGAACCCTGGGCCGCCCGCGCGGCGGCCGTGGACCGGCTGGCCAACCCGGCGGCTGCGTTGGAGAGGGAGCTGGCCAGCTTCCGGGACACCATGAAGGCGGCCAAGGACCTGCGGCAGGACCTCGTGGCGCACGACACCCGATTTCACGACACCATCCTGGCCGCCTCCGGTAACCCCGTGGTCCGCCATGCCTTCGCGCAGACGCACTGCCACCTTCACACCTTCCGGCTCTACCCGGCCGATGTGGACGGCGCCATCACCGTGGCGGAGCATTCGGCCGTCCGCGAGGCCATTGAGGCGTGCGATCCGGAGCAGGCCGAGGCCGCCATGACCATGCACATCCGCAACTCCTTCGACAGGTTCGCCCAGGCCTTCGCCGGAGAGCTCGCTCCGCTGGAGGACGCGAGTCCGCCCCGGAAGCGGATCATCAAATAGGCAACGCCCCGACAGTCCAGAAAGCCCCGGCCCCAAGGCCGGGGCTTTTTCGTGCCCCAAAGAGCCCTCGTAGCACGCGGATGGAGCCCTGGACTTGATCTGGATCACAATCCCTATATGATTATTGAAATTCATATAGGAAATCACCCCCCTTTCAGCACTTCACCGAGAGAAGAGATCCATGCCTTCCATCATTTCCATCACGACCCAGGACGTCCGGTTCCCCACGTCCCTGGAGCTCGACGGTTCCGACGCGGTCAACGTCGACCCCGACTACTCCGCCGCCTACGTCGTCATCCGCACCGACGCGGGCGACGAAGGCCACGGCTTCGTGTTCAGCTGCGGCCGGGGCAACGAAATCCTGACGGCCGCGATCGATGCCTACGCCGGGCTGCTCCTCGGCCGGGACATCGACGAACTGATTTATGACCTGGGCGGCGCATCTACGCGCCTGATCCACGACTCCCAGCTGCGCTGGCTCGGACCGGAGAAGGGCGTGACGCAGATGGCGTGCGGCGCCCTGGTCAGCGCCCTGTGGGACATCCGAGCACGCCGCGAGGACAAGCCGCTCTGGCTCCTGCTCAGCGAGATGTCCCCAGAGGAGCTCGTGGCCGCGGTCGACTTCACACACATCCGCGATGCGCTCAGCCCCGAGGAAGCATTGGAGATTCTGCGGGCAGGTGAAGAGGGCAAGGCAGCCCGCATCGCCGAGCTCAAGGCGGATGGGTTTCCCGCCTACACCACCTCGCCGGGCTGGCTGGGCTACAGCGACGAGAAGCTGGTCCGCCTGAGCAAGGAAGCGGCCGCCGACGGCTTCTCGATGATCAAACTCAAGGTGGGCGGCGACATCAACGACGACCGCCGCCGCATGGCGCTGGCCCGCGAAGCCGTGGGCGACCTGCCCATCGCGATCGACGCCAACCAGCGATGGGAAGTATCCGAAGCCGTCGAGTGGGTCAACCAGCTCTCGGAGTTCAACCCCTACTGGATTGAGGAGCCCACCAGCACCGACGACATCCTGGGCCACGCCGAGATCCGCAAGGGCGTTTCGCCGGTACGCGTGGCCACCGGTGAGGCCGTCGCCAGCCGCATCGTCTTCAAGCAACTCCTCCAGGCCGGCGCCATCGACGTCCTCCAGCTCGATTCCACCCGTGTGGGCGGCGTCAATGAGAACATCGCCAACCTCCTGCTCGCGGCCAAGTTCGGCGTGCCGGTCTGCCCGCATGCCGGAGGCGTGGGCCTCTGCGAACTGGTCCAGCACTTCTCCTTCTTCGACTACGCCGCAGTCAGCCGCAGCCAGGAAGGCCGCATGATCGAATACGTCGACCACCTGCACGAGCACTTCGCCGAACCGGTGAAGATCGTCAACGGGCGCTACGCAGCACCGGCCCTTCCCGGCACGGGTGCCGAGATGTTCAGTGCCTCGCGCACCCGCTGGGAATTCCCCGGCGGCGCGGGTTGGCAGGAAGTCGGCAGCCGCGCCGCCGTCACCGGCGGCTCCCTGGCCTCCGCGGGGGCCGGACGATGACCGCGGCCACCGGGAACGCCGTCCGGGAGGCGGCCGCCGCAGGGATCCGGGAGGCGGAACTCACCACTGTCGGGCAGCTTAACGCGGCCGTCGAACAGGCCCAGGCAGCCTTCGAACGGGGGCGCCATGCGGATCCGGACGAGCGCGCCGGCTGGCTTGAGGCCGTTGCCGCGGGCCTGGAACAGGACGCCGGCGCACTGGTGGAGATCGCCGGCCGGGAGACGCATCTGGCCACGCTGCGGCTGGAGGGCGAGCTGAAGCGCACCGTCTTCCAGCTCCGGCTCTTCGCGACGGAAATCCGCCTTGGGGAGCATTTCGACGCCACGATCGACCATGCCGATCCGGACTGGGGCATGGGGCCGCGACCTGATCTGCGGCGCTACAACGTTCCGCTGGGCGTCGTCGGTGTCTTCGGCGCCTCCAACTTCCCTTTCGCCTTCAGCGTGATGGGCGGCGACAGCGCATCGGCCCTGGCCGCCGGCTGCGCCGTCGTGCACAAGGCACATGATGCCCACCGCGGGCTCGCTGCCCGCACCGCCGAAACGGTGACCTCCGCGTTGGAAGCCGCCGGGGCGCCGTCGGGCCTTTTCGCCATGGTCACCGGCCGACGGGCCGGCGAAGCGCTGGTGGACCACCCGCTGGTGAAGGCCATCGGCTTCACGGGCTCGACGGCGGGCGGCCGCGCGTTGTCCGACCGCGCCGCCGCTCGGCCGGAGCCCATCCCCTTCTTCGGGGAACTGGGCGGCATCAACGCCGTTTTCGTCACCCGGAAGGCCTGGGCGGCGCGGCGCGACGAGATCCTTGCCGGCTATGCCGGCTCGTTCACCTTGGGGATGGGCCAGTTCTGCACCAAGCCCGGGCTGCTGTTTGTCCCTGGCGGGCATGCCTCGGAAGCGGGCGGGCAGCTGGCGGACGCGCTCGCGGACGTCACGCCTTCACGCCTCCTCAGCGAGAGGCTGCACGGCGGCTACACCGATGCGGCCCGCCGGCTCCGGGACACCGACGGCGTGGATGTCCTGGTCGAGGGTGACTTCACTGAGGCTCCGGCCCCGACCGTTCTGCGCACCACGGCAGCGGAAGCCCGGAAAAACCCGGACGTCCTGCGGCAGGAGATGTTCGGCCCGGCGAGCCTCGTGGTCGAATACGACGACGAGTCGGAGCTGGCTGCCTTGGCTGAACTGCTGGAGGGACAGCTGACCACCACGCTGCAGGCTGAGGAGGACGACGACGTTGCCGGGCTCACCGCCCGGCTGACCGACATCAGCGGCCGGGTCCTCTGGAACGGCTGGCCCACGGGCGTCACCGTCAGCTACGCCCAGCACCACGGCGGCCCCTACCCGGCGACGACGTCGGCCACCACTTCGGTGGGAACCGCCGCCATCCGCCGCTTCCTGCGGCCGGTGGCCTTCCAGACATTTCCCGCGTCCCGGCTGCCCGAACCGCTGCAGGACGGCAATCCGTGGGGCGTCCCGCAAAGGGTCGACGGCGTCTGGCGGCGCCCGTCTCCGGGCACGCGCAGCAGCGCCAACGCTGACGCCGCCAGCGAGGAGGGCCGGCTGTGAGCGGCGTGTCTGAGGCGGCAGCCTCCGTCCTCCCGGAAGACGCAGGGCAGGCCCTGCTCGTCGGGCGCATCTGGGACGTCGACAGCGGAGGCCCGCGGGTGGTGGCGGTCAGTGGCGAAGCCGTGTTCGACCTGCACCGCCTGGCCGGCACCGTTTCGGAGCTGCTCGAGCTGCCGGACGCTGCACAGACTGTCCGGACGGCGCTGCTGGACCCGGACCTGGGCGAACCCCGGTGGGCGACGTCCGACGTCGTCAGCGCATCGCTGGCGGGGGACACCACGCGCCCGCACCTGCTGGCGCCGGTTGACCTGCAGGTCATCAAGGCCTGCGGCGTGACCTTCGTGGACAGCATGATCGAGCGCGTGATCGAGGAGCGGTGCGCGGGCGACGCCGGGAGGGCCGCGGACATGCGCGAGGTGGTCGGCCAGGCACTTGGCGGAAGCATCGGCGACATCCGTCCCGGCTCTCCGGAAGCCGCCGAGGCCAAGCGGGTCCTGATCGCCGAAGGGCTGTGGTCGCAGTACCTGGAGGTGGGCATCGGCCCCGACCCCGAGGTGTTCACCAAGGCCCCTGTGCTGTCCTCAGTGGGGCTCGGCTCGGGCATCGGCATTCCCTCCTTTTCCTCGTGGAACAACCCCGAGCCCGAGTTGGTGCTGATCGTCACCTCACGGGGGCACGTGGTGGGGGCGACGCTCGGTAACGACGTCAACCTCCGCGACGTGGAAGGCCGCAGCGCACTGCTGCTGGGCAAGGCGAAGGACAACAATGCCTCGAGTGCGCTGGGTCCGCTGATCCGCTTGTTCGACGGTGACTTCACCCTGGACACCCTGAGGGAGGAGGAGATTCTGCTGCGCGTGGACGGGCCGGACGGCTACCGGCTCGAAGGCCGCAACAGCGTGGCGCGGATCAGCCGGCCGTTCGAGGAGCTGGTGGCGGCTACGCACGGCAGGCACCACCAGTATCCCGACGGCTTTGCCTTGTTCACCGGGACGCTGTTTGCGCCGACGCAGGACCGCGATGAACCCGGGCAGGGCTTCACACACCGGTTCGGCGACGTGGTGACCATCCGCAGCCGCCACCTGGGTGCCCTGGTCAACCGTGTAGGCGCCTCGGAGGAACTGCCGGAATGGACCTTCGGGCTGCGGCAGCTCTTCGGGTACCTTGCGGCGCAGCGGCCCCAGCCTGCGGAATCTCCCGGGCGGTAGCCTCTCCGCAGGCTGCTCCCGCCGCGGCTTCAGCGCAGCGCAGTGCCACCTCGAGTCGGTCAACGGCCTGCAGGTAGCCGGGTGCGCCCAGCGTCCTCAGCACCTCCGCCTCCCGCATCGCCTCCACGAACTCCGCGGTTTCCGGGCGGCGCACGTCCGACATGTCCGGAAAATCGATGGCCAGCGCGGGGTCCAGTTCGTAGCGCTGCCAGCGCTGCAGGACAGCGTCGTGAAGGTGGGCCGCTGCCATCAGGGCGGGCCGTTCCTCCCGCAGGCGGCGCCGGGACGAATACCAGCCCAAAACCCGGGGGCCGCTGCGGTATGCGGCAACGCCGCTGACACAGGCCGCCGCCGCCAGCGCCAGTCCGGCTGGAGGCGACGCCACCGCCGGGATGAGGAGTGCCGGAAGGATCACGGCTGCGCCCCAGAAAAGGTCCCAGAAAAGCGGGTCTGAGGGGTCGCCGTCGGCGTTTCCTGCATGATGCCGGACAGCGACGGCGGTGCAGGCGACGGCGGCCACGAGCACGGCGCCCCAGAGGACAAGCGGCAGCGTCCACAGGGGGACGGCTTCGGTTACGGCGGGCACTCCACCACCTCCAAGCAGCGGGGCCCGGCGAATCGGGCTCCACTTCAATTCCAGCCGCTCAGGCGCCGCCGGTCAATGGTCCGCCGGCCGGCGGCGCCCGCGGACCAGCCAGCGCGCTCTTCGGCAGGGGACTGGCCGGCGGAAACGGTTTGCAGCTGGCGGCCTCCGGCGTAGCGTTGGCGGCATGCGACTCAAAATGTGCAGCATCCACGTCCAGGACCCGCAGGCAGCGCACTCGTTCTATACGCAGACCCTTGGCTTCGAGACGCTCATGGCCATGCCCGAGCACAACCTCTTTATCGTGAAGGATCCCGGTGACGCCGGCAGCGTGGGGCTGCTGCTGGAGCCGAGCGACCACCCGGTGGCCGCAGCGTACATGAAGGGACTGCACGACGCCGGGCTCCCGGCAATCGTGTTCGGCGTTCCGGATGTGCGGGCCGAGTACCAGCGCCTCACCGACGCCGGAGTCCGGTTTCAAGGTGAACCGTCGGAGGATCCATCCGGGACCTCGGCCGTGTTCGATGACGGCTGCGGCAACTACATCCAGCTGCACCAGGACTGACGGCTGCCGCCTGTCTGCCGGACCGGCCCGCGGAGGAACTGAATGGATGCCGTAGACGCCCTGAATGAGATCGCATTCTGGCTGGAACGCAGCGCCGCGCCCACGTTCAAGGTGCAGGCGTTCCGGAAGGCTGCCGGCGTCATTGCAGACCTCGCCGCCGATGATCTGGCGGAGCGTGCCCGGGACGGCAGGCTGAAACGGACCAAGGGCATCGGGGACACCACGTTCCAGGTCATCCGGCAGGCGGTTGAGGGTGCCGTGCCCGACTATCTGGACAAGCTCAGGCAGGGCGGCGCGAAACCCCTCGCGGCAGGCGGCAACGGACTGCGCTCCCAGCTCCGGGGCGATCTGCACAGCCACAGCAACTGGTCCGACGGCGGGTCGCCCATTGACCTCATGGCGGATGCCGCCCGTTACCTGGGCCGCGAATACCTCGCCCTGACGGACCATTCGCCGAACCTCAAGATCGCCAACGGACTGAGCGCCGAGCGCCTCAGCGACCAGCTTGAGGCCGTGGCCGCGGTCAACGCGGCCCACACCAGCCAGGACGGCGCGGAGTTCCGCCTGCTGTCCGGGATCGAGGTGGACATCCTGGAGAACGGGGAGCTGGATCAGGCCCCCGACATGCTGGAGCGGCTCGACGTCGTGGTGGCAAGCGTGCACTCAAAGCTCCGCTCGGACCGGCGCACCATGACGGACAGGATGCTCAGCGGCATCCGGGACCCGCACACCAACGTGCTGGGGCACTGCACGGGCCGCCTGCTGCAGGGTTCCCGGGGGACCCGGCCGGAGTCAGAATTCGACGCCGAACGGGTCTTCGCCGCGTGCGCGGAGGCCGGCGTCGCCGTCGAAATCAATTCCCGTCCCGAGCGGCAGGATCCCCCTGACAACCTTATGCAGCTGGCGCTGGATGCCGGGTGCCTGTTCAGCATCGACAGCGACGCACACGCTCCCGGCCAGCTGGACTTCCTGCAGTACGGCGCCGAGCGGGCCGAACGGAACGGCGTGCCGGCAGAGCGGATCATCACCACATGGCCATTGGAGCGCCTGCTGGAGTGGCTGGCAACAGGGCGCTGACGTGCTGATATGGCGGAAACGCAGTTGGTAAGCATGGTGACTATTACGTTGCAGAGTGGTAAACCTTAACTGTTCCGCCCAGGAACCCCGCCGAGCATTTTTCCCACAGCGAGGTGCACCATGTCTTCCATGAACCCTGCGAACCAACTGGATGAGCTTGGCCAGAGAACGCTGCGGCGGGTACGCGGCCGCCTCATGCCGCTGATTGTCCTGCTGTACTTCATCGCTTATCTGGACCGGAACAATGTCGGCTTTGCCAAGCTGACCATGAGCGAGGACATCGGCCTCAGTGCCGCCGCCTATGGACTCGGTGCCGGCATCTTCTTCCTCGGCTATGCGTTGCTGGAGATCCCCAGCAACGCGGGCATGTACAAGTTCGGTGCGCGGAAGTGGATCGCCCGCATCCTGATCTCGTGGGGCATCTTCGCCACAGCCATGGCCCTGGTCAACGGGGAAGTCACCTTCTACATTATCCGGTTCCTGCTGGGTGCCGCCGAAGCAGGCTTCTTCCCGGCCATGCTGTTCTACCTCACCCTGTGGTTCCCTGCCGCGCAGCGTGTCACCGTGCTGGGCATCTTTATCCTGGCCCAGCCGATCTCCAACGCCCTGGGCGCCCCGGTTTCCGGCCTGCTCCTGCAGATGGATGGCATCTGGGGCCTGCAGGGCTGGCAGTGGCTGTACATCATTGAGGGCATCCCCGCCATTATCCTTGGCCTGCTCTCGCCGGTCCTTCTGACCGATCGCCCCAGCCACGCCCACTGGCTGGCCGCCGATGAGCGTGAATGGCTGACCAGGACCATGGATGAGGAACTGGCGCACAAGCAGAAGGGCCAGCCGCACCACTTCCTCGCCGGCCTGAAGGACTCGCGCACCATCGCCTACTCGGCGCTGTACTTCGGCCTGGTGTGCGGCATCTACGGCCTGGGTCTCTGGATGCCGACCATTGTCGCGGCATTGGGCAAGTTCACTACCACGGAGGTCGGCTTTATTGTCGCCATCCCGTACACGATCGCCGCCGTCTTCGTGTATTTCTGGGGCCGGCGCTCCGACCGCACGGGCAACCGGGTCATGCATGCCAGCATCAGCATGGTGATGGCGGCCGTCGGCCTCCTCGCCGCCGGATTCCTGGTGCAGGTCAATGCGGTCCTGGCCCTGGTGGCCCTGACGCTGGCGGCCATGGGCATCTACTCCGCCATTGCGCCGTTCCTGGCAATGCCCTCGACCGCGCTGGTGGGCGCGGCGGCGGCAGCCGGCCTGGCCATGGTGAACTCGCTGGGCAATCTCGGCGGCTTCGTGGCCCCTTACGCCGTGGGCCTGTTCAATGACGCCACGGGCGACAACCGCTCCGGCCTCGTGTTCCTGGCGGCCTGCCTCGCCATCACCTCGGTGGCCACGTTCCTCTACGCGCGCAAGCGTCCGGAGGGCCACGTGAAGCCCGGTACTCCTGCCACGGTCGGTGAGGAAGCTGTTGCCGCCGACGAGTTCGACATCAAGAGCTGACAACCAAGCGACGAGGGGCTGAGGAACATGGTTCACCACGAAACGTTCCCGGCCGAGCGGACTGCGGTGCTGACCGGCGCCGCGTCTCCGCGCGGCATCGGACGGGCGACGGCGGAAATGCTCGCCAGCGCCGGCTGGTCGGTTGCGATCCTGGATGTCGACGGCGACGCGGCCAGGAAAGCGGCAGAGGAAATTGCCGCCGTCTACGGCGTCCAGGCGGTCGGGGTGGGCGCGGACGTCTCCGACCAGGCCGCCGTCAACGCCGCCATCGACGAAGTCGAGTCCAGCCTGCCGCCGATCGTTGGCCTGGCCAACCTGGCGGGCATCAGTTCACCCACGGAGTTCATGGACGAGACTCTTGAGGCTTGGGAGCGGGTCTTCAAGATCAACATGACCGGCACGTTCCTGGTCACGCAGCGCGTCCTCAGGGGCATGATCGACCGCAGGCTTGGCAGGATCGTCAGCGTGTCTTCCATCTCCGCCCAGCGCGGAGGCGGCACTTATTCAAAGGTGGCGTACAGCGCCTCGAAGGCGGCCATTATCGGCTTCACCCGGGCGCTGGCCCGGGAGATGGGCCAGCACGGCATCACCGTCAACTGCGTGGCACCCGGCCCCGTCGATACGGACATCATGGGCGGAACGCTGACGGATGAGCGCAAGGCCGCCATGTCCGCGGATATCCTGGTGGGCCGGGTGGGCACCGTGCGGGACATCGCCGCGCTGATGGTGTTCCTGATGGGCGAGGATGCCGGCTACATCACGGCGGCCACCTACGACATCAACGGTGGGCTGCAGATTTCCTGACGGCCGTTTATCCCTCGCACTCCGAGCAGTACTTGTTTCCGTTCTTTTCCCGTGCGAGCTGGCTGCGGTGGTGGACCAGGAAACAGGACATGCAGGTGAACTCGTCATCCTGCACGGGGATGACCTGGATGAGCAGCTCTTCGTGGGAGAGGTCGGCGCCGGGGAGGTCGATGCCTTCCGCGGTGTCCGCTTCTTCGACGTCCAGCAGCGCGGTCTGTGATCCGCCGCGCTGGGACTGCATCGCTTCGAGCGATTCGGTCCCGGGCTGTTCGTCCTGGCTGACGCGAGGTGCGTCGTAGTCGGTTGCCATATGGGTTTCACTCCTTCTCATGAGGGCCGGGATGGCACTCAATCGCAGGCATCAACTCTACTGGTCCGCGAAGTATTCCCGCGGCTGCTGCTGGCGGAATTTTCGGAAAAAACGGAGTCCGGTGGTTCCCCGCTGAGTGCGGGGAACCACCGGACCCGTGTAGTGGACTGGTGCTACCTGTTGGTTACCAGGATGGGCCCGGCAGTCCCTCCCACCGTGGACTCCACGTAGATGGAGCCTGGGTTGGTGGTGCCGGCGGCGGCGTTACGCAGCCGGAGGCTGAATTCGCCTCCCGTGGCTGGTGCAGCGGCCGCCGTGACGGCCACCTGTCCGAGCAACCTGCCGGTGGGGCCGCCCACCCGGACCGTCACCGTGGCGCCAATGACAGAGCCGGTGCCGGATATCCGGAAGTCGCCGCTCTTCCACTGCGCGCTGCTGACCGTCACCCGGTCCGGCACGGGCGTCACCCTGACCTCATCCGTCTTCACCGTGCCGCCGGCCCTGACCGTGAGCCGGAACGTGAGCGGGCTGTTGGTCATCGGGTACTTGAAGACCGGCAGGCTGAACGTCGGCTTCAGGGTGGTGGCGCCGGCAAGGGCCACCGGGTTCGGATCTGTGCTTCCCGTAAGGACC
This sequence comes from Arthrobacter sp. Soil_N43, assembly GCF_057655195.1. NCBI lineage: Bacteria > Bacillati > Actinomycetota > Actinomycetes > Micrococcales > Micrococcaceae > Arthrobacter > Arthrobacter sp. Soil_N43. Next base: position 15,897 of record NZ_JBDGML010000032.1, on the reverse strand, counting down.
TGCTCCCACAGGTAGGTGGCGCCGGCGGTGGTGGTGGAGCCGGTGCCGTCCAGGCTCACGGTGGTGGCCGTGGTCCGGCGGGCGACCGCCTGGTCCGGACCGGCCTTGGCCACGATGTCGCCTTCAGCGGTCATGTTCGCGCTCTTGGCGGATTCCGTGCCCCAGCCGTTGACGTTCTTGGCCTTCACCGTGAAATGGTACACGGTGTCGGCGGCCAGCCCGTCATAGGTGAACGTGGTGGCGGTGCCGGCGGACCGTGCTGCACCGAACGCGGCTCCATCCAAGGTGTAGGCCTGCACGGAGTATTCGCTGATGCTCAGGCCCTCCGCGCCCGGATTCGGGGCGTTCCAGGACAGCGTCGCGGTGCCCTTGCCGGCCACGGCGGTCGGGGCGGCCGGTGCTGCCGGAACAGGATCGTTGGTGATGGTGAAGGTTGCCTCGTTGATCTGCGAGACGTTGCCGGAAGGATCGAATGCCGCAAAGCGCAGCGTCGTCGTGGTGGTGATGTTCAGGGGTCCTTCGTAGCGAATGGCTTTATCCCCGAGGCCGCCGCCCGAGACAACCGGATCAGTACCGTCAACGGTGTAGTAGATGTCGCTGCCCGTCTCGCTGGCGGCCAAGGTGACGGTCTGCGGGACAGGCGACGTCAGGCCATTGGGTGATGCCGTGACGGTCGGCGCGGTGCTGTCCGTCTGCGGCACGGCGTGCGCTGCCGGGAATGTTTCGCCCACGCTGCTCACACCCACGACGAACACGTCGTACTCCTCCCCGGACTTGAGCCCGGTGATCGTGGTTCCCGTGGCTTCCGCTCCGGAGATCCGCTTGCCGATTTCCACTTTCTCGTTGAGGGCCTCGGTCTTGCCCACGGCTACGGCGCGGTAGCCGGTGATGGCCGGCGTTCCCGGAATGGCAACTGCGGGCTTCCAGTTCAGCTTGATGCCTCCGGCCACATTGGCCGCCGTGATGTTGGAAGGGGCAGCAGGGCCGGACTGCAGCGGTCCGTTGGGGCAGCCGCCCATTCCGGGGCCGCCGGGTTCGCCGTACTCGGAGATGGTCAGGCCCTGGCGGTTGCCGTCGACGTCTGTCTGCTCCCATGCCATGGACCGTGCGCCGGCTGCGTTCGCGGCCAGTTCAGCCGCTGCCGGCTCATCGAAGACGTACGTGGCGGTGAAGGTGTTTCCCGAGATTTCCAGGCCGGACGAGTAGCCGCCCTTGTCCGAGGGCGTCAGGGGGCCGGGCAGGGCACGGACATCCCGGCGGCCCACCCCGGTGTCATTGAGGGCGGGCTCAATGATGCGCTGTTCCAGCTGGTCAGGACTGACTCCGTTCCCCAGATAGCCCCTGACTGTGACGGTGTTGCCGTTGCGCTCCGAGGCAGCGGTCACGTACGTGTCCTGGACCTTGGTTTCGCCGGCGGACGCCGATTCACCGTCAAACTTGATCGAGACCACGTCCCCGGGGCGGATGTCGGGAGTGACGTTCACGCCCGTGCCTGCGCCCCAGCAGACCCCGCCGGGGTGGTTGATTTCGAAGGCCACATCCCCTGCGGCGACCTCACTGCGGGCGGACCCGATGACTCCGACATTGGGCCGCGTGACCTCCACGGTTGCCGTTTGTCCCACCCGGTCCTGGTATCCCTCAATGGTCACGAAGTCCCGGTCGGGAAAGACCACGAGGTTGTCGGGAAAAGCGGGAACGGCGGCGCTGGCTGGTGAAATGGCCAGGATGGACGATGCGCAAACTACCGCTGAAACGGTGGCGACGATCCCTGCCCTTCGGGTGCCGGGCAGGAGAGATGCGTATGCACCCGGCTTGCACTGTGCTGGCTTCATGATGACCCCATCGACTTAGAGATGCGCAAGACCTTCGCGCACAACCAAAGATTTGGTGATCCGGGTTGTGGAAACGCTGTGCTTCTCGGGGCCTTCGAGGGCCGCCAACCACCGCATTGGCGGTGCCCATGGTCCCCCCGGGACGTGGGGGAGGGCGTGGCAAATCCGGCAGCCGGCTCTCGTTGCGACGTCCGGAATGTGGCGTGCTGCCGGTCTTTTTGGGGCCGGAACCCCGCGCGCCGCACGGAGCCCCCATCCCGGTGCACGCAGTCCCCTAGGGTGGGGGGATCAGCGTGCGGGAATTCTCCAAGGGCCGGGACGGGATCCGTGCTGCAGAATCAACGTTCAGCCCGGGTCAGCCCGTTTCAGTCCTGGCGGGCCTTCTTGGCGCTCTTCTTGGCAGCTTCATCCTTGACGCGCTGCGCCTCGGCGCGGACGGCTGCGTGCGTGGCGCGCTCGGTGACGAGCCACGCCGGGGGAGCCTGCAGCAGCGCGGTGATTTCCGCCGTCGTCAGCGCCTCGTCAACGCCGCCGCGGGCGAGGCCGCTGATGGAGACGTTCAGTTTCTGCGCCACCACCGGGCGGGGATGGGGGCCGTTGCGGCGCAGCTCGGCGAGCCACTCCGGCGGGTTGGCCTGGAGTTCGGCGAACTCGGCGCGGGTGATCGTTGAATCCTGGAACTCCTGGGGTGTTGCAGGCAGGTAGATGCCAAGTTTCTTGGCAACGGTGGCCGGCTTCATGGACTGGGAGTTAGCAGAGGTCATGCTTCAAGGGTATCCGGCTGCCGACGGGCAGCGCACCAAGGCAGGACGGGCACCGGCCGCCCACCGGCGCCACTGGCGTACTGTGAACGTGTGCCCGCCGAAGATGAATCCCCGTTTGCCCCCGCCGCCCCGGAACCTGAGCAGCGGCAGCTCCGCTTTGCCTACGTTGCCGGCGTCACACCGGGGAAGTGGATCCGACGCTGGGACGAGCGGATGCCCCACGTTCCGCTGCGCTCGTTCATGTCCGACGGCGGCACCCAGGTGTCGGTCCTGCGTGACGGATCCGCTGACCTCAGTTTCGTGCGCCTGCCCGTGGACCGCGAGGGCCTCAATGTCATCCCCCTGTATGAGGAACAGCCCGTGGTGGTGGCGCCCAAGGGGCATGAGATCTCCGTGTTCGAGGAGGTGGCCCTCGAGGACCTCGCACAGGAGACCTTCCTCGACGCCGACGAGCTTGGCGGACCCGAAGCCGCCATGCAGGTGGTGGCTTCCGGAGCCGGCCTGCTGGTCCTGCCGATGTCCGTGGCCCGGCACTTCAACGTCAAGGACACCGTGGCCCGCCGCCTCACCGGAGCGCCGGGCACCGAGATCGCCCTGGCCTGGCCCAGTGATGCCACGGACGAGGTGATCGAGGAGTTCATCGGCATTGTCCGCGGGCGCACCGCGCAGAGCTCCCGGCAGCCGTCCGCCAAGGTGGAAAAGCCCAAGAAGGAGCCGAAGCCGGACAGGCGCGGGACCGGAGCCAAGAAGCCCAAGGTTGCGCAGCGCTATGCCCCAAACCCGGACAAGGGCCGCGGCAAGGGCTCGCGGAAAAAAGGAAAGCGCTAAGCGTTCATCCCTGCCGGCTTGATCCTCACCGGTCCAGTCCTCACCGGCGCACGTCGAGCGCATCGAGGAGCCGTTTGACCGAACCGCCGAGGTTCCAGTCGCCGGCGAGGCGCTCGAGTTCCGTGCGCGATTCGCCGTCGACCGGGTGCAGCTGCGCGCCGGCCTCCTCGAGCGTCGGCAGCTCAAGGTCGCGGACGATCTTCACGACGGCGGGCGCCACCGTGAGATAGCCGGCGGCCGCCGCGAGCTTCGCCCGCACGGATGCGGACAGCGCGCTTCCTGAATCCGCCGCCGCCGCGAGCAGCCCGTCGAGCGTGCCGTACTCCAACAGCAGCGAGGCCGCGGTCTTCTCGCCGATGCCGGCCACGCCCGGCAGCCCGTCGGAGGCGTCCCCGCGGAGGGTCGCATAGTCGGCGTACTGCTGCGGCAGCACCCGGTACTTGCCGACGACCACCACGTCGGTGACGACTTCGAGGTTCCGCATGCCGCGCGCAGTGTAGATCACCCGCACCTGGCGGGCATCGTCGACGATCTGGAAGAGATCGCGGTCGCCCGTCACCACGTCAACCGGAAGGTCGGCGTGGCTGGCGTAGCTGCCCACGACGTCGTCGGCCTCATGCTCGGCGGCCCCCACGACCGCGATGCCGGCGAGGTCCAGCACCCGGCGGATCATCGGAATCTGCACCTCGAGCGCGTCCGGCACCACCTCCACATCGGGGGAACCAGCCACTAGCTCGGCGACCCGATGCGACTTATAGGTCGGGATGAGGTCCACGCGCCACTGAGGACGCCAATCGTCGTCCCAGCACGCCACGAGATGTGTCGCGCCGTAGTCCGTGGTGAGCCGGGCGATCATGTCGAGGAGGCCGCGCACGGCGTTCACCGGAGTGCCGTCGGCGCGGCGGATCGTGTCGGGCACGCCGTAGAAGGCGCGAAAGTACAGCGACGCGGTGTCCAGCAGCATCAGGCGGTCGGGCATACCTGATCCTGACACGGATACGCCCGCCGGCGGCGGACCGCCGGGACATTTTCACCAAGAAGATGGGCGCGACGGCTTGCATTATGAACTTAAACCCATAATATGGGATGAGTGAATGTGCCCTTCCTCACGGCACACATCTGTTCCCAGCCTTCAATGTGGAAGGCCCAACGATCGGATTCCCCCCATGTCAGACATAGCTGTCCTGATCAATACGGCCGTGGCGGTCCTAGCCGCCGTTGTGCTGATCGTCCGCTTCAGAGTCAATCCCGTCATCGCCCTGGTGATCAGTTCCATCTACCTCGGCCTCGCCGTGGGCCTTGGCGTCGAAGAGACCGTCAAGACCATCACGTCCGGTTTCGGCGAAATCATGGTGGACGTCGGCCTGCTCATCGCCTTCGGCGTCCTGATGGGCTCCATCCTTAACCAGAGCGGCGCCATCCGGCGCCTCGTGGAGCACTTGCTGAACACCTTCGGCCCCAAACGCCTTCCGTACACCATGGGCCTGGCCATCGGAACGGTCCTGCAGTCCATCTTCCTGGACGTCCTGCTCGTCATCTCGGCCCCGCTGGCGCGCAAACTGGCGCCCAAAATCGGCAAGCTCGGCACAGCGCGCATGGCCACGGCCATGGCCATCGCCCTCGAGTGCGGCATCGTTTTCACGGTTCCCGGTGTTGCATCCCTGGCGCTCGCGGGCCTGTTGAACGTGCCGCTTGGGAAAATGCTGCTGTTCGGCCTGCTGCTGGTCATCCCGACGATCATCATCTCCATTGCGATCATGACGTTCCTCTTCCGCCGCGGCTTCTGGAACGAAGCGAAAGATGAGGACCACACGTTCGTTGCGGAGGAGGACCGGGAAGGCGAAGAGGAAGAGCCCGACGGCGGTGTGGAGCCAGCAACCGCTTCATCCGGCCACACGCCGGGTTCCGGCGGCCCTGGGGCACAACTGGCCGGCGCGACGGTCGCCCTCGCCGAACGCGAACGGAAGCAGTTTCCGCTGATCGTGCTGTTTGCGCCGCTCCTGACCTCGCTGCTCCTCATCGGCGCCGGCGCCATCCTGCAGATTCTTAAGATCGACATGCCCTGGCTGCAGCTCCTGGGCGAGCCCGTCATTGCACTGCTCATCGGCCTGATCGGCACCTGCCTGGTCACCCGCTCCGCCATCGGACAGAAGCGTGTCGAGGAGGCCATTGCCGTGGGCTTCAAGGAGAGCGGACAGATCCTGATCCTCACCGGCGTGGGCGGCTCACTCGCCGCCACCGTTGCCGCAGCCGGTCTCGGCGACATCCTGGGCGGGTTCTTCTCCGCCAGCACCGTTGCCCCGCTCCTCGTAGTCTGGGCGATCGCGGCTGTGCTGCACATCGCCGTCGGCTCCGTCACGCTCTCCGCCATCACCGCCGCGGGACTGCTGGCTCCCATCGCCCCGGCCATCGGACTGGACCCTGTGCTGCTGGCCTTGGCGGCCGGCGCCGGATCGCTCTTCATGGTCCACGTCACCAGCAACACCTTCTGGCTGCTCCAGTCCCTGCTGGGGCAGAGCGTACGGGGTGCGCTGAAATCGGTGACCGTCGGCGTTTCGGTGGCGTCCGTCGTCGCGATTCTGCTGATCCTGCCCATGAGTCTGTTGTTCTGACCGGAACCGAAGTCCGTTCCCCGGCGTATGCCTACGAAAGAAGAAGAAACCATGACACAGCAACGAATCGCGCCGCTGGACGGCATCCGCGTCCTGGAGCTCGGAAACTACATCGCCGCGCCCACGGCAGGCAGGCTCCTTGCCGACTTCGGCGCCGAAGTCATCAAGGTTGAGCGGCCGGGCACCGGCGACGAGCTCCGCAACTGGCGCCTGCACAAGGGCGATACGTCCATGCTGTACCGCACCATCAACCGCAACAAGAAGTCCGTGGTGCTGGACTTGAGGACCGAGGCCGGCAGGCAGGCGGTGCTTGGGCTCGCCGCGAAATCCGACATCCTGCTGGAAAACTTCCGGCCAGGCACGCTGGAAAAGTGGGGGCTCGGCCCCGAAGTGCTCAACGAAGCCAATCCGGAACTCATCATCACCCGCGTTTCCGCCTTTGGGCAGACGGGCCCGCTGTCCGAGCGGCCCGGCTTTGCCGCCGTCGCCGAAGCCTACGGCGGGTTCCGGAACCTCGTGGGCGACCCGGACCGCGCACCGGTCCGGGTGGGCGTCTCCATCGGAGACTCGATCGCCGGCCTCTACGCCGCCTTCGGCTCCATGATGAGCCTCTACCAGAGGGAAGCACGACGCCGGGACGCGGCCGGCGCCGTGCCGCTCACCGAGCGCGTCATCGACGTCGCTCTCCACGAGGCGATGTTCTCCATGATGGAATCCCTCATCCCCGACTACCAGGCGTACGGCGTGGACCGGCAGCGCGTGGGCGGCCGGATGGAAGGGATAGCCCCTTCGAATGCGTACCTCTGCAGGGACGGCGCCAGCATCGTCGTGGCCGGCAACGGAGACTCGATCTACCAGCGCTACATGCAGACCATCGGACGCCCCGACCTGGCCGCGGATCCGTCGCTGCAGAGCAACGCCGGACGTTGGGAGCGGCGCGAGGAACTCGACCAGGCCATCGGGGCCTGGGCCCAAGGCCTGGACGCCGCGGACGCGCTCGAGGCCCTCGATGCCGCAGGCGTTCCCGCCGGCCCCATCTACACGGCGGCCGACATCAGCAGTGACAGCCAGTACGCGGCCCGCAACATGATCCAGAAATTCGATGTCTCAACCGGAGACGAGATCCTCCCTGGGGTGGGCTTCCCGGGCATCGTTCCGGTGATAGGTGATCAGTCGCTTCCCATCCGCAACCTCGGGCCGGACCTCGGCGAAAACACGGCAGAAATCCTCACCGGGCTCCTCGACATGAACCCCGCGGAAATCAGTGCGGCGTCAGGCCGCGAGGAGGCACTCCAGGCATGAACCACTCCCCAAACAACGTCGCGTCAACATTGGGCAGCACGATCCTCAGGGACGTCACCCTGCGGGACGGGCTCCAGCTCACCGGAAAAGTCCTGCCCACCGAGCGGAAAATCGAGACGGTCAGGGAACTGCTCCGGCTGGGGGTGCCCGCCATCGAACTGGGATCCATGGCACGCCCGGACCTGGTCCCCACCATGGCCAACACCCTGGACGTGGTCCGGGCCCTCACGCCCGAGGAACTGGAAAAGTGCTGGATCTGGGTGGCCACACCCGGCCACGTGGCCAAGGCCGCGGCCGCGGGCGCTCGGAACTTCCAGTACTGCCTGTCCGCGTCGGATTCGCACAACAGGGCGAACATCGGCCGCACCACCGAGGAAAGCCTCGCCGCGCTGCCCCAGGCCGTGGAGTATGCCAAGGCGGTTAACGGACAGATCCAGCTGTGTATCGCGACGTCGTTCACCTGTCCTTTCGAAGGCACCGTCCCCGAGGAACGTGTCCTCTCCATCGCCAACGACCCCCGCGCCGAGGGAACCATGGATATTGTCCTCTGCGATACGCTGGGCCAGGCCATCCCCGCCCAGGTGTCCGGGCTGGTTACCCGGGTCCGGGACGAGTCCCCGGCCCGGCGGATTGTCTACCATGGCCACGACACCTGGGGCCTGGGCGTGGCCAACACCCTCGCCGCCATCCAGGCAGGGGCCGCCATGGTGGACGGCGCCCTCGGCGGACTGGGCGGCTGCCCCTTTGCCCCCGGCGCCAGCGGCAACACCTCCAGCGAGGACATCCTTTTCGCCACACGACCCGACTGGCTGACCACCGATACCTTCGCCGAGCTCGTGATCCTCTCCGAAAAGCTGCTCGCCGAACTGGGCGAACCCAACCGCTCCAAGGCGGCACAGGGCGCCCGTTCCAAGGCCGAGGCCTTCGACTGGGTCATCCCGTCCGACAGCTCTGCTGCCGGCACGCCCTGCACCACCGGAGGCAAGTAGGCATGGGCAACAGTTTCCTGGTCACCACCGCGATCCCGGACCCGGGCCTGCAGCTGCTTTCCGACGCCGGCCGCGTCACCGTGCTGCCCGAGCCCCCGGACTACGGGACCCTCGCGGCGCTGTGCGCATCAGGCGAGTATGACGTCGTCCTCACCCAGCTGCGCGACGTCGTGGACGCGCCGCTCCTGGCGGACGCCCGGGTGAAAGGCGTGTCCAACTTCGCGGTCGGGTACAACAACATCGACGTGGACGCCGCCACCCGCCACGGCATCCTGGTGGGCAACACCCCGGGCGTGCTCACGGACGCGACGGCGGACATCGCCATGCTGCTCATCCTTGGCACCGCCCGCCGCGTGGTCGAGGCCGACCGGCTGGTCCGCGACGGCAAGTTCCTGGGCTGGGAGCCGGAACTGCTGCTGGGCCGGGACGTCTCAGGCGCCGTGCTGGGCCTGGCCGGGTTCGGCCGGATCGCCCGCGCCACCGCACGCCGCGCGCTGGGCTTCGGGATGGAGGTGCTGTTCTCTCCGCGGCCCCCGGGCGACCGGCCCGTCGGCGACCAGGAACTGGGCGAGTTCGCCGGCAAGGTCCGGCAGGTGCCCTGGAGCGAGCTCGTGGCACGCAGCGACTTCCTGTCCCTGCACGTGCCGCTGAATGACCAGACCCGCCATCTGGTCGACGCCGACGTGCTGGGGCGGATGAAACCGGATGCCATCCTGATCAACACCGCCCGCGGCCCCGTGGTGGATGAGTCCGCCCTCGTGGAGGCCCTGCGGAACGGGACCATCGCCGGTGCCGGCCTGGACGTGTTCGAGGACGAGCCGCGGCTCGCCGCGGGGCTGGCCGAACTGCCCAACACCGTGCTGCTGCCCCACGTGGGCAGCGCCACCGTCGCTGTCCGCAGCGAAATGGCCCGGCTCAGCGCGCTTAACGCCGTCGCCATTGCCGAAGGACGCACGCCGCCCCACCCGGTCAACCGCCTGGCCAGGGCATGACCGTCCTTGTCGCCCCGGACAGCTTCAAGGGGACGTTCCCGGCGGCGGAGGTCGCAGCTGCCATCGCCGCCGGTGTCCAGCAGCCGTCCGCGTGACCCGGTGTCGGCCAGTACCTACGGGACAGGGATGATGGTGGCCGCCGCGATAGATGCAGACGCCACGCACATCATGGTGGCGGCCGGCGGATCGGCCACCACCGACGGCGGAGCCGGGGCTGTCCAGGCGATTCATGACGGCGGCGGCCTCAGGGGCGCCCGGATTACCGTGCTGTCCGATGTCACCACCACCTTTCTGGATGCTCCGCGGGTTTTCGGGCCGCAGAAAGGGGCCGGCCCCGCCGAGATCGAGGTGCTGGAGCGGCGGCTCCGGCAGCTGGGCGGTTCGTATCCCCGCAATCCGGCCGGCGTGCCCCGCACTGGCGCAGCAGGCGGGGCTTTCCGGCGGACTGTGGGCCCACTTCAGCGCGGAGCTTGTCTCCGGGCCGGGGCCGTTCTGGATGCCGTGGACTTCGACCGGTGCCTGGCGTCCGCCGACGCCGCCGTCGTCGTCGGTGAGGGCCGGCTCGATTCTCAGACCGGCCAGGGCAAGATCGTCTCGGCCATCCTGGAACGGGTGCAGGAATCCGGGCGTCGCATCCCGGTGGTCGCGGTGGTGGGGTCCGTGGCCGAAGACCTTGGATCGTATGCAGGGAACTTCACCGAGATCATCGTGGCGTCAGACTCCGCGGCGATGTTTGCGGCGGGACGGTCGGTTGCCGGTTATTCCGCCTCCCGGCCCGGGCGGCACCGACGGGCGCGGCGGTTTCCTGGCGGGTGTTACGCCTCGCCAGGAAACCGGCCGCCGATCAGTCTCGTCATGTGCTCCGCCGTGGCGAGAAGCGGCTCCACCCAGGCCTCACAGGTCTCCAGCGGCATCCGCAAGGTGGGCCCGCTGATGGTCACGGCCCCGACCAGCCCCGCCGCGGAATCGAAGACCGGGGCGGAGAGGCCGGACGCTCCGTCTTCACGCTCACCCACCGTGATCGCGAACCCGTCGGTCCGGGTCTTCTTCACCACGGTCTCCAAATCTTCAGAGGTGGTAATGGTGGATTCGGTGATCGGCTCCAAGGGATCCCGCAGGACGGCATCCATGAGTTCCGGATCCCAGGCCAGCAAGACCCGTCCTGCAGAACCGGCGTGCAGCGGCAGCACCTTGCCAAGATGCATCTCGCGGCGGAGCGCATGGCGGGTATCCGCCATGGCCACACACACCCGGTAATGCTGCTCCGCCTTGAAGAAGCAGGCGGTCTCGCCGGTGATGTCCCGGAGCGTTTTGAGCAAGGGGCTGAGGATGTCGATGACCTCCATGCCGCGCGTGGCAGGAGCCGCCCAGTACGCCATCCGCATCCCGATGCGGTACGCATCCTCCTCCCGGTCCAGGAAGCCCTGGGAGGTCAGGTTGGTGACGAGCCGTTGGACGGTGGACGTTGGCATGCCGGTGAACTCCCGGATGTCGCTCAGCGACAGCACCGGCCTGGAGAGCGAGAAAGCATCCAGGATCGATGTTATTTTTCCGAGGACAAGCAAAGGGTTGCTGCTGGACTTCGCTGATGCATCGGCCGCCGACATAGGACTCACGCTAGACGGTGGGGGTATTCCGGTCCAATCCTTCTCTCCGGCTCTCCACGATCCTGACCTTGCACGTTGCTATGGAACCGGGTTGCCCAGTTCCCGAAGGGGCGTCTTGGATGTTTCCCGGGCCCACAAAGCGCCGGCCACCGCCAGCACCGAGGAGGCCGCGACGATCCAGGCCGCGGGTGCCCAGTTGGCCTTTTCGGCGCCGACGAGGGCCGTCCCGAGCAGCGGCGTGAAGCCTGCGCAGAGGATGCCGATCTGCAGGCCGATGGCCATCCCGGAGTAGCGCACCTTGACGTTGAAGAGCTCGGAGAACCACGCCGGGTAGATGGCGTTGGACATCGAGTAAGTGCCCGCGGTGATCAGGGTGCTGGTCAGGAAGATCATCGCGACATCGCCGGTGGAGATGACCGAGAAGTACACGAAAATCATGGCGCCTGAGCCCAGGACACCGGTAATAAAGACAGGGCGGCGGCCGAACCGGTCCGAGAGCCGGGCGAACAGCGGCTGGGAGCCAATGGCGATGATATTGCCCACGATGCTGACCCACAGCATCGTGGAGGCCGGAACACCGACGGAGACGGCATAGGCCAGGCCGAAGGACTGCATGAAGGTGTTGGTCACGGTTTCGAAGGACATCAGGGCGACCTGGAAGAACTGGGCCGGATGGGTCTTGAACATCTTGGCGAAGGGAAGCTTTACCAGTTCGCCGTGATCGTGCTTTTCCTCGAAGACTTCCGGTTCATCCAGTGAGCGGCGCACCATGTAGGCCACGATGAGCACCACCAGGGAGAGCCAGAACGGGATCCGCCAGCCCCAGGACAGCCGGTCGGCTTCGCCCATGGCGGCGACGGGGAGGAAGGCGAGGGAGGCCAGGACGATGCCGGCCGAGATGCCGCTCATGGCGAAGCTGGCGAAGAAGCCGCGGCGGCCCTCGGGCGCTTCTTCAGTTGAAAGGGCCGATGCGCCGGCGGTCTCAGCCCCCGCGGACAGGCCCTGCATCAGGCGAAGGACCACCAGCAGCGCCGGCGCCCAGTAGCCGGCGGAGTTGAAGTCCGGCAGGACGCCGATCAGGAAGGTTGCCGAGCCCATCAGCACCAGCGTGAGCACCAGGGTGTTTTTCCTGCCGATCTTGTCGCCCAGGTGACCGAACACCACGGCGCCGAACGGGCGGGCAACGTACGCGACGCCGAAGGTGGCAAAGGAGGCCAGCAGGGCAATGGTCGGGTCGCCGGAGGGGAAGAAGATCCTGGAGAAGATCAGCGACGCCGCGGTGGCGTAAATGAAGAAGTCGTAGTACTCCAGCGCGCCGCCAAGGAAGGCTGCGAGGGCGGCCTTCTTGGCGCGTTTGAGTTTGCGTTCTGCCACTGAAGCCGTGGGGGTTGCTGCAAGGTTTGTCATGAGGAGGGTCCTTCCACACTGAAAGACGGTGCTTCTGAGGGATCAATTTTCTTTGCTTGTGCGTATAGCGAACATATGTGCGGTATGCGACTATGAAAAGCATACTCCCTCGTGAGCTGACTCACAATCGGTTGTTCCTCCCGCGCTGGATACTATGGATCAGCAAGCCTGGACCGCCTGCCGTGGCGCGCAGCGGAGCAGGGGCACAGTCTCAGGAGGCACGACGTCCATGGCGGACAACGCGGCGTATTATGTGAAATCGGTTGAGAAGACCTTTGACGTCCTCCGCGCCTTCGACCCCGACCACCCCCGGCTGACGGTGTCCCAGATTGCCTCCCGCTCCGACATGACCCGGGCCTCCGCGCGGCGGTTCCTCCTCACGTTGACGGATCTGGGCTACCTGCGCGCCGACGGGCCCCTCTTCGAGCTGACCCCGCGCTCCTTGGAGATCGGCAGTTCCTATCTGGCCAACCTCGCCCTGCCCCGGATCGCAGAGCGCCACCTCAAATCCCTGGCAGCGGACCTCAACGAGACCACCTCCCTCTGCATCCTCGACGGACAGGATGTGGTTTACGTGGCCTGCGTACCCTCGCCGCGCCTGTTCAGTGTCTCCATCAGCGTAGGCACCCGGTTCCCGGCCTGGGCCACGTCCATGGGACGCGTTCTGCTCGCGGCACTCCCGGAACCTGCACTGGACAGCTACCTCGCGGGAGTAAATTTGGAGCGCTTCACCGAGCATTCCGTGGGGAGCCTGGACAAACTCCGGAATGAAGTGGACCTGGCCCGCAGCCGGGGATGGGCCATGGTCTCCCAGGAGCTTGAGGACGGTCTCCGCGGGGTGGCAGTTCCCGTTGCGAGCGGTGGAGTCACTGTAGCCGCGGTCAACGTGTCACTCCAGACCCACCGCGCGCCGGCGGACACCATCGAAAAGACCGTGGTCCCCCAACTGCAGGAGGCGGCCCACCAAATAGGCCTGGACTACGGCGGCCGCCCGTCCTAACGGCCGGGAGTGAATCCACCTTGGCCGCTGCCGTAGAAGCCTCGTCCACCGGCCTATGGCATGATCTGCCACAGAGGGGTACCGTCGATTGAGCAGGTGGCTGGCAGGTTGACCGGGTTGCGCGCGGCGCCGCCCTGTCAGGCCGGTAAGGTCAGCCTTTCGGAGGAGCCAGGATGACCGGATGGAATGCTGACACCGCTGCCGGGCCATTGGGGCCTGGCTCCGTCACCTTGGTGGAGGGCTCGTCCTTCTGCATCTCCTCGGCGAACGGTGACATCCATGCGGAATACCCGCACGGGGTTTTCTATGAGGACACGCGCATCCTGTCTGGCTGGCATCTGACGGTTAATGGAGCCCCACTGGAGCCGCTGGCGGCCAAAACCAAGGAACCGTATAGGGGCCTGTTTGCCGGCCGCGTCCCCCGACCGTACGGGCACGCGGACAGCCCGCTGATTGTCGAACGCCTCCGCGAGGTGGGCGCCGGAATCCTGGAGCAGATCACCGTCAGAAACTACGCCCCGGCCCCGGCCGAATGCGTGCTCTCCCTCAGAGTCGACGCGGATTTCGCTGATCTCTTCGAGGTGAAGGAGGCGCGCATCCTGCGGCGCTGGACTGAGTCCCGCCGGGCGGAAGGCGACGCGCTGACCATCCGGGCCGTCTGGCAGGACATTCGGAAAGGCGTCGTCGTGTCAGCCAGCGGCGCAGATGCCTCACTCGACGCCCTGACGTACCGCGTCACAGTCCCACCGCACGGGCAATGGAGCGCAACCGTGAGTGCGGTGCCGACCGCAGGCCTGACCGGCACCGCGGCGCCTTTTGTTCGTCTCGACGCCGGCGCTGTATCTCCGCGCGACCTGCGCAGGCAGCAGTGGGTTTCGAAGATTCCGGTGCTGCGCATGGGCAACCGCTCCATCGAGCGGACGCTTCGGCGCAGCTACGACGACCTGGGCGCACTTCGCATTGAGGACCCGGACCACCCGGACCGGATCGTCGTGGCCGCCGGTGCACCATGGTTCATGGCGCTGTTCGGGCGGGACTCACTGTGGGCCTCCCTCATGGCGCTGCCGGTGGATCCGTCCCTGGCCTTCGGAACCATCCAGACGCTTGCCGATCGCCAGGGCCGCGTCGTGGATGAGATGAGTGAGGAGGAACCGGGAAAGATCCTGCACGAAGTCAGGCTCGATGTCTCCAGCGGGCTCGCTTTGGGCGGCAAATCCGCCTATTACGGCAGCGTCGACGCTACGCCACTGTTCGTGGCTTTGTTCGGGGAAGTCAGCCGCTGGGGATTCGCGCCACAAGCCGTCTCGGCCCTGCTGCCGCACGTTGACCGGGCGCTGGCCTGGATCCGGGACTACGGCGACAAGGACGGCGACGGCTTCGTCGAGTACCAGCGACTCAATGACCAAGGGCTGATCAACCAGGGCTGGAAGGACTCCTGGGACGGCATCAACTTTGCAGACGGCACCTTGGCCGAGCCGCCGATCGCACTCTGCGAAGTCCAGGCCTACGTCTACAGCGCCTATCTGGCCCGCTCCTGGATAGCCTATGACGCCGGTGACATGGTCCTGGCGGCTGAGTACGGGGACCGCGCGGCACGGCTGAAGAGGGAGTTCAACGACCGGTTCTGGTTGCCCGACCGCGGCTACTACGCCGTCGCCCTGGACGGAAAGAAGCGGCCTGTCGACGCATGCGCGTCCAACATGGGGCAATGCCTGTTGTTTGGCATCGTCGATGAGGACAAGGCCCCGCTGGTCGCGGAGCGGCTGATGTCTCCCGAGATGTTCAGCGGCTGGGGCGTGCGGACTTTGGCGAGTGACATGGGCGCCTACAACCCCGCGAGCTACCACAACGGCTCAGTGTGGCCGCACGATAATGCGATCATCACGGCCGGACTCCTGCGCTACGGCTTCGTCGAGCAGGCGCAGAGGATCTCCACGGCCCTGTTGGAAGCGGCCGAGTACTCAGAGGGGCGGCTGCCCGAACTGTTCTGCGGCTTCAGCCGGGAGCACTTCGACGAACCCGTGCCGTATCCCACGGCCTGCTCACCACAGGCCTGGGCCGCCACCACCCCCATCATGCTGGTCAAGAGCCTGATGGGCTACTACGCCGACGTTGCCCGCGGCGGTCTCTGGATGGATCCGGTGCTCCCGGAATCCTACGGCGACCTGCACATCACCAACGCCCCCATGGCCAACGGCCGGATCACTATCGACATCTCGGGTGCGACGGCGACCATCCAAGGCCTGCCCGAGGGCATACTGTTCCACCACGGAAAGCGGCCATGGGCGGCCGACCTCGTGGAACAAGCCAGACAGCGCGGGAAGGCCTAACCGAGGTTCGTGGCCACATCGGCAAAATAGGCCAAGCGGGCCAGCCGCCGGGCAATTCAGCCCGGGCGGTCCGCTACCGTGACAGTCCGGGGCGCCTGGAAGGACAGCAGCCGGATCCATTCCGGTTCCCGGTCCCGAAGCTGGACCCCGGGCAGGGCGGTGGCGGGCTCCTGGACTATGACGGAAGCCTCGAGTCCCGCCAGCTTTGCCCCGAGGCACCGGTGGATGCCAGAT
>NZ_JBDGML010000031.1:0-26201 GCF_057655195.1 Arthrobacter sp. Soil_N43 | reverse complement strand
GTGAGCTCGGTGCCGCGGGCAGCTTTGACCGGGCGGGCACCGGTAGTGAAATCGGCGGGTGCCATAAGGGGCTCCTTCGTTGGTATTGCAGACCCGTTCGGTCCGCGTTGGTGTAGGGGGCGGGATACTGGGACTCAACGGCCCATCCCGTCCGTTTGAAGTGCTGATATAAGTAGGCGGGATTTTCTCGCCCCGGGGTAGGGGAGAGCGCGGGTTCTTGTCCGGTATCGCGGACAGGGGAGGGCGGGCCTAAACGAACGCGGCGACGCCCATGATGGCTCGCCCGGCCACCAAGGTGTTGATTTCGTAGGTGCCCTCGTAGGTGTAGATTGCTTCGGCGTCGCAGAAGATTTTCGCCATCTCGTAGTCAGTGACAATGCCGTTGCCGCCAAGGATGCTGCGGCCGAGCGCGACCGTTTCGCGCATGCGCTTGGTGGCGAAAGCCTTCGCCATGGCGGAATGTTCGTTCTTAGACTCGCCGGCGTCTTCGAGCTGCGCGAGCCGGACCATCATCCCCATGGAGCTCATCGAATTGCTGAGCATGGTGACGAGCTGTTCCTGGATCAACTGGAACGCTGCCAGGGGTTTGCCGAACTGGTGGCGCCCTACGGCATATTTGCGTGCAACGTCGAAGGCGGCCATTTGGAGGCCGACAGCCTGCCACCCGACGGTTGCCCGTGTGGACTTGAGGACTTTGTTGGTATCCCGGAAGCTGTTGGCGCCGGCGAGGCGGAACTCATCGGAAATGCGCACATCTGTGAGCTTGATGTCGGCGTTCTGAACACTGCGCAGGGAAATCCTGTTTTGGATGAGCGTTGCGGAGAATCCCGGTGTCTTCGTGTCCACCAGGAAGCCCTTGACCTGCTCGTCCTCGACGTCCTTGGCCCAGATGATCACGTAGTCAGAGAACGTGGAGTTGCCGATCCACCGCTTTTCTCCGTTGAGCACCCATTTATCACCCTCCCTGACCGCGGTGGTGCGGGTTCCGCCGGCAACGTCTGAACCGGCCAGCGGTTCGGTGATGGCGAACACGCCTGTCTTCTTGAGAGCGTAGATGTCCGGCAACCATGCCGCTTTCTGCTCATCCGAGGCCAACAGTTCGATCGAACCGGTGAACAAGCCATCCTGTCCGCTCATGAAGGTTCCCACTGACGCGTCGGCGCGGTGGATTTCTGCGGTGAGAAGGCCGGCAAAGAGGTGCGAGTGGCCCTGTCTGCGGACAGGGCTGATGATGTCCAGTTCGGCGATCTTCGGGATTAGCTCCATCGGAAATTCGCTGCGGTTCCAGTAGTCGGTGGCGATGGGACGCACCTCGGCGTCAAGCCACGTCCGGACTTCGTGCAGCCGTTCGCGTTCGTGAGACGGAAGGAGGCCCTCGAAGTCGAAGAAGTCCCCCGTCGGGTATGGCAGGTCAGTTGTCTGGGTATTGGGCTGGCTCAAGGTGGCCTCCGGATATGTAAGGGAATGGAAGTTGTTGCCAGGCCTCCCGGCTCCGGACTCTTCCGTCGGCGGTGCGGGGGCATGGGTCGAAGGTATCCGAAGCTCCGCATCGGAAATGAGCTGAATCACAGTTTTGCCCTCATTGTCCGAAACCCCGGACGAAACGTCGCGGCTTTCGGGTGATGCCGCTCACAGCCCGTGCTCAGATTGAATCAAAGGTTGGGGGACCTCAATCCGGTCGTCAAAGTGAGGAATAGCATGCAGGCCACAACAAAAACGGGATCAGTAGGGCCGCGCGTTGAGCGCCGCTCCATCGACTTCGTCCCGGAAAACGAGCGTCATGGTTCCCCGGCACAGCAGTTCACGCTGTGGTTCGGAGCGAACATGCAGATCACCGCCATCGTCGACGGCGCCCTCGCGGTGCTGTTCGGCGCGGACGCCCTGTGGGCGATCATCGGACTGCTGATCGGCAATCTTCTTGGCGGGGCCGTCATGGCCCTGCACGCTGCCCAAGGCCCCAAGCTCGGGCTTCCGCAAATGATTTCCAGCCGCGCACAGTTCGGAATTCTGGGTGCGGTCATCCCGCTGGTGCTGGTCATCATCATGTACCTCGGGTTCGCCGCCACAGGCACCGTACTGGCCGGCCAGGCAGTGGACGAGATCCTGCACACCGGCACGCCGGCCGTCGGCATGGTGATATTCGGCGCGCTGACCATCCTCGTCGCAACGCTGGGCTACAAATACATTCACATGATGGGGCGCATCGCCACGATCGTTGGCGTGCTTGGCTTCACCTACCTCGGTATCCGGCTGTTCACCAGTCAGGATGTGGGAGCGCTCCTGGGCTCCGGAAACTTCGAATTTCCCACTTTCTTGCTTGCCATCTCCCTCAGCGCCGGCTGGCAGCTGACCTACGGGCCGTACGTGGCCGACTACTCCCGCTACCTTCCGTCCAACACCCCGGCCCGCAAGACGTTCCAAGCGTCCTACTTCGGCACGGTGCTCGGTTCCCAGTGGTCCATGACCCTCGGTGCTCTGTTCGCCGCCCTCGCCCTGCCCAAGGGTGAGAGATTCCTGGACGGTCAGGTCGCTTTCCTCGGGGAAATGAGCGGCGGCGGGTTGATCGCCGTGGTCATCTACCTGGTCATCGTGATCGGAAAGCTTACGGTCAACACGCTGAACGCCTACGGCGGGTACATGACGATGCTGACGTCGGTCACGGCGTTCACGCGCAAAACGGGAGTAGCCACCTGGACGCGGTTCGCGTACGTCGTCGGCTTCATCGGGCTGTCCGTCCTTATCGCCGTCCTCGCATCGCCGGACTTCATCGCCAACTTCAAGAACTTCGTGCTGCTGCTGCTCATGGTTTTCATCCCCTGGAGCTCCATCAACCTGGTCGACTACTACCTGATCTCCAAGGAAAAGGTAGACATCCCTGCCCTGTACGACCTAAACGGACGGTACGGACGTTGGAACAAGACCGCCCTGATCACCTACGCGGTGGGCATCGTCGTGCAGATTCCGTTCCTGGCCCAGGCACTGTACACCGGGCCCATGACGAAGCTCCTGGGCGGCGCTGACATCTCATGGCTCGTGGGGCTGGTGGTCACAGCCCTGGTGTTCTACCCGCTGGCCAAGAGGAATTCCAACGCACCATCCCACATGATTTACCCGGCCGAAACCGGGCCTGAAGCACTGCAACCAGTGGCGAACCCCGCGCCCAGCGGCCCGGCCGTCTAGCCTGCCCGAGCGGCACCTGAGACGCCTGAGCCCAAAAACAGCACTGATACCGGATGAGTGTCCCGGCCACGTACGTGGCCGGGACACTCATCCATTAACCGGCGGTCCCCCCCGAATACCCAGCCTGCGCGATATCTCGCGGGCACAACGGCTCACCTCGGGAATCCACTCGCGGGCCACGTCTTCAATCCGCATTGCCCTTTCCTCCGCCGTCTCGGCCTCCTTGGCGCGGCGTGCACCACCAGAAGGGAACGCCCGGTTGGAAACCGTCAACGTCACGCTTGCCACGGGATAACGCTCCCGATCCAGGACAGCAACGGCAACGGAAGAGAAACCGACAGTGATCTCATCCTGTTCCCACGCGTAGCCCAAGGACCGCGCCCGCGACAGCAAGTCCTGCAGGGCCGGCAAGGACTGCGGGCCATTGTCATTGCGAACCGTGAAGGCCTCCGGACCCGGGAACAATGCAGCGACCTGGGCGGGATCCATCTGCGCCATCATCGCCCTGCCGCTGGCCGTCAAATGGGCCGGAAGCCGTACGCCGGTGTCGGTCACCAGAGGGCGCTGGCGGGGAGCGCGTTCTTCAATGACGTAAACGACGTCCCGGCCATGCATCACCGCAAGGTGGGCAGTACGACGGGTCCGCCCCACCAGACGCGCCAGCGGGTGACGGGCGATGCGCTGAAGAGGGGCCTGCCGTGAATAGCCGGTCCCGAGTTCATGCGCCGTGACGCCCAGCGCGTACTTTTGTTCCTCCGGAAGATGAACCAGAAACCCGTCATCGACCAGGGCCGCGATCAACTGATACGTAGTTGACCGAGGCAATCCCACGTCACGGGCGATGATCGAGGCGGCCACCGGTCCGGCCTGCTCGGCGACGTACCTGAGAACGGCGAGGACCTGGACGGCGGCGGGGGCTTTGGGGCGCAGCGAAGAGCTACTCATGCTCCAAGAATACGCCCCCTGTTGTCCGGCATATCGGACAGCATGCAGGTGCTGCCCATGGCTCCCTGGGCACCCCGGTGGTGGGATGGAAACAAGAAAAAGGCCGCCGAACACACCTACTGCAGCTGCTGACGAATAGGACCTCCAATGACCAACTTTCCCACCCCCTCCGCAGCCGACCGGACCGCCGGCCAAGAGGAGAACCGGACACCTGCGGGCGCCCTCCAAGGAATCCGGGTCCTCGACCTGTCCAGGGTGCTGGCCGGGCCCTTCTGCGCCATGATCTTGGCTGACCTGGGAGCCGAGGTGATCAAAGTCGAAAGCCCCGACGGAGACGACTCACGTCACTTCGGACCCACAGTGAACGGCGAATCCGGCTACTACCGCCTCTTCAACCGCAACAAGTACGGCATCACACTCAACTTGAAGGACCACAAGGACCGGGCCAGGCTCCTGGACCTCGTCAAGAACTCCGACGTCGTCATCGAAAATTTCCGACCCGGAGTGATGGACCGGCTCGGCATCGCTGCCAGCACCCTTCTTGAGGTCAACCCCCGCCTCGTCGTGGTCAGCATCAGCGGCTTTGGACAGGACAGCGCCCTCCGCAACGCCCCTGCCTACGACCTGATCGCGCAGGCAATGAGCGGCCTGATGTCCGTGACAGGATGGCCGGGAGGCCAGCCGACACGGGCGGGAGTCAGCCTTGGCGACCTCATCCCCGGGCTCTATGGCGCAACCGCCGCCCTGGCCGCACTCCAGGAGCGCCATCTGACCGGAAAAGGCCAGCACATCGACATTGCCATGCTCGACAGTCTCGTATCGATCCTGGAATCGGTCGGAATGCGTGCCCTGCACGGGGAAGAACCCACTGCCTGCGGCAATGACCACGCCATGTCCACACCCTTCAGCACCTACCGGACAAAGGATGGAACCGTGGCCATCGCCATAGCCGGTGACCGGCTCTTCCCTCGCCTTACCCAAGCCCTTGGACGGGAAGAATGGCTGATGGACGAAAGGTTCAGTGAACAGACGCGTCGGAACGCGCACCCCGTCGAATTCCGGGCGGCCCTGGAAGGTGCCCTCAGCACGCGAACCACCGAAGAGACTGTGTCGCTGCTTCAGGAGCACGAGGTACCCGTGTCCGAGGTCTACTCCGTTACAGACGCCCTCACCAATGACTACGCCCGCGCACGGGGACTCGTCGCAATCGAACCCGACGGGTTCGCCACTCTCGCCTCACCGATCCGGCTGACCGGTTCCGTGCAGCCCCGCCCAGCGCCCAAGCTGGGCGAGCACAACGACCGCATCAATGAGTGGCTCACATCATCATCGGCAACCGCAGACCTGGCCTCGATCTCATCGACGAGACCAGGAGTCTGAAGGTCCGCGTTCCTTGAACGGCAACTTCATTACCTCCCTTGACCTTCATGCTGATGGCACGGTTTACAGTTGCCGAATGACTCCAGAAACAAAAGCCGCCGCGTCATATTCCCGCCCGCCACGCCTGGTCATCGTCCACGGTTATGGGGCCACGACGGAGAACCACTGGTTCCCGTGGCTGGAGCAGCGGATGGCATCGAAGGGCTGGGACGTCACCTTGGTGGATTTGCCGGACAGCGATGCACCGGCTGTGGGACCTTGGGCCGAGGCCGTGGAAGATGCCGTCGGCCAGCTTGACGGCCGCACCTACCTCGTCGGCCACAGCCTGGGCTGCATCACTCTCCTGCGGCACTTGGCCGGGCGTACAGGTCCGTGGACCCTGGGCGGGATCATCCTCGTAGCCGGATTCACCGGGAAACTCGAGTTACTGCCGGAACTCGACCCATACCTCGAGGAGGACGTGGAACTGCAGGATCTGCCGGGCAGCATCCGGAAGAGCCTGGTGATCCACTCCGACGATGACCCGCTGGTGCCGCCGTCCGCTTCGGCGTCCTTGGCCGACAGGCTCAAAGCGCCTGCTCTGGTGATTCCCGGGGCCAAGCACTTCCTGGACGTCGACGGCGTGACGGAGCTGCCGGAAGCGGCAGCGGCACTGGCCGGCTGGGCTTCCTAGCAGCCGGTGCAGCGGAAAGGCAAGTTGACGCCGCTTCTACTGCGCGGTGTCCGCCCAGCCTTTGCTGGCCGGACCGCCGTCGGGCCCGTCCTCACAGAGCTGCGCCGCGGTGCCGGCGGCCTGCGCGATCGCCGCGGCTGACTCCTTGGAGTCAGCCCCGCCGCTGCCGACGGCGAGTCCCGCCGCGTAGCCCACCATGAGGGTGGTGATCGGTGCGGCGGCGTGGGTCACCGACCGCGCCGACGTCCTGGCGAGATCCAGCACCTGTTCCTGGTCGAATTCAAGGTCCAGGAGCTGCAGGGCCTGCGCCAGCCGGTGGCTCCACTGGGCCAGGATCTGTGCCTCGTCGTCGTCGACAGCCATGTTCACTCCTCGGTAGTGGCTACGGTCGCGGGGTGTGCCAGCCATCCCGCCGGTGGCCACGACACTACAAGGCTTTCCGGCGTAAGTCACCGGTGGGTGTGCGGGCGTGCCCGCATCCTGAGGAACAGCCAGACGGTCCGGGGGAGCGGCCAGATGACGGCCAGCGCCAGCACGGGCACGAGCATGACGCCGACGTCGGGAAACTGGCGGACGATGACGGCCAGGTGGGTGTCGAACTTGGCCGGTGCGTAGATGAAGCACAGCCACTGCGCGAACCCGTCGAGGGCGAGCGCGCCAAGGCCCACAGCCCACGGCGTCCACCGCTTGCCGGCCGCCGGGGGACTCCTGTGCAGGACGGCGAGCGCCAGCCACAGGCTCAGCAGTTCCGCCAGCAGCAGTCCCAGCGAGACGGCCCAGCTGTAGCGCTGGAGCCAGTCCTCCTGCACCACCGTCGGCGCCGGCGGCTGCCCGTGGAGGATCCGCAGGACGTTGGTGTCGATGGCCTTCAGCCGTGACGGGGCCGAAGTGTCGTTCGCGTTGATGACCATGGCGACGCCGAGCCCGGAGGCGGGAACCACGGCCTGGTAGGTGTGCGAATTGCCCCATTCCCCTTGATGTTCCGCGAGCAGCGGCAGGGTGTCCGCGTCGGGCTGCTCTCCAGGGGCGGCGGACTCCACGAGCGGCCGGGTGAACCATCCCATGGCGTACCCCTTGGACTCGTCCACCCGCACCCGCGGCAAGAGCAGGGCCTCCACGCTTTCGGGCCGGAGGACGCGGCGGTCACGGTACGTGCCCCCGTTGAGCAGGGCGGTCAGCTCGTGGCTCTTGTCCTCGGCCGAGGCGTACATGGTGGTGGACGGCATTCCGGTGCTGGGCGCGGGCACCTCGGTGTGCTGCCAGAACGCGCCGAACCACAGCGAATAGCCGGCAGCCGCATTGTCTGCGCGGGCCGCAGCGCGCGCAGGATGGCTGTGCGTCATTTCCAGGGGCTCGAAGATGTGCTGCTCCACATAGTCCCCGAACGGCTGGCCGGAGACCGTCTGCACCAGCAGGCCCAGGATGTTGAAGTTGGCATTGGCGTAGCCGAATGCTTCGCCCGGGACCCCGGCCAGCCGGGAACCCGACAGGGCGCGCACACCTTCTTCGAGAGCCTCCGGGCCCTGCGCATCTGAGGCTTCGAAGGCCGTGTCCTTGGAGGCCATGCCGCTGGCCTGATGGAGCAGATGGCGCACCGTGATCTCTGCAGCGCGGCTGTCCCGCAACGTAAACCACGGCAGGTAGGTCCGCACCGGCTCGTCCAGCCGCAGCCGGCCGCCCTCGACCTGCTGCATCACGGCGATGGACGTGAGGGACTTTGTGGTGGACGCCAGCAGCACCGGCGTCTGGGGCGTCATCGGCCGCCCCGAGTCGTCGGCGCGGCCGAACGCGGCGGAATGCACCTGGACGCCGTCCTTGACGACGACGATCGCGACGCCCGGAATCCCCATGGCGCCGATCTGCTCCTGCAGGAAGGCGTCCACCGCCTCAAATGCCTGGTCGGTGATGACTGGTCCGGCTGCCGGGCTTGCGACGGCGGCAGGCGCCGTCCGCCCGACGGCGGCTGCCGGCACCGTGAAACCGCAGAGAAAGGCAACCGCCAGGAGGCACGACAGCCTGCAGTGCGATGACCAGGAACTCTTTCGCATGCGCACCTGCTTCGGCCGACCGTTCCTTCACGGTAGGGCCTGCCTGGGGGTGAAGACAATGCCCGCAGGCGGCGCTTGGCCAGTACGGTTCCCCTGCGGCCGCGACCTTCACACAGCAAGATTTACGGCCGCAGGGGCGCCGGTGCTACCCGAGAAGATACGGCAGGGAAGTAGCAGCGAGGTGCAGGTCCTCCGCCCGGGCCGCCAATCTGGTGACCGTGCTGAGCAGGGGTGTGCCGGCGGCGCCGCTCACGGTCAGCGTCACCGGCGAGTCCACGATGGGCAGCGGGACCGCCATGATTCCCTTCCGCCCGGAGAGTTCCAACACGCCGGTGTCGATGAGCACCCGCAGTTCGGACCCCTCATCCACCGGGAGGAACGCATCGGCGAAGTCGGCGTTCCCGGCGGCCGTCACGCGGAGGCCCTCCCCGTCATGCCGGAAAGTGGCCAGGGTCCCGTCCAGGGTGCCCAGTCGGATGGCTGTCCCGGCGGTGACGGTGCACCGCAGGTCCGCGCCGCCGTCGAGCACTGTCTCAAAAACCGAGCCGCCCACCTGCTCCAGGCGGCCCGGCTGGGAGTACGTGGCGAGGTCGGCGTGCGGGGTGGCCACCAGGGTGTCGCCGTCGAGGGTCAGCGTGTGCGGAATGCTGAGCGCACTGGCCCACTGCCCCTCGGGGCTGACCACGCCGCGGACCCAGAAAATCAGCGACGGCGCGCCGTCCTTGTCCCGGAAGAAGGACGGAGCGTAGTAGCTCTTGCCGAAGCTGAGCTGCCCCCAGGACCGGGCGGTGAACTTCCCCTCGAAGTAGCTGCCCACACCGTAGGCCACATAGTGCAGCACGTCGTCCTCCCAGATGGAGGTGACCAGGACGTGGGAGCCGCCAATTTCAAACAGCTGGGGGCATTCCCACATGGTGCCGGTCCAAACACGGTCCGTCTCCGTACCGTTGCGCTGCGCGGCAACGCCGTCCAGCGTCCACCGCGAAAGGTCCGGGGAACTGTAGGAAACTGCGGCCGCGGTTCCGCCCTCCAGACCGGCGCCCACGAACATGCGCCACTGGTCCCCGTCGCGGAAAACGAACGGGTCCCGGTAGGCCACCACGCCAAGATCAGGCGCGGTCATCAGCTTCGCGCCCTTGGTCCACGTGGTCCAGGAGGCGTCGTCCGGGGTCGCCGTGCGGACGGTGCCGACGCCGATGTCCGGCTCGGTGACCGAGGTGTAGAACATCGTGGCGGCACCATCGGTGCCGGTGACGATGGAACCCGACCAGACGCCGTCGTCCCCGTCCCCGGGAGCCACGGCGACACCCTGCTCAGTCCAAGCGATCATGTCCGGGGAGGTGGCGTGGCCCCAGTGGCAGTTGGAGGCCCACGTGGTGCGGCCGGGAACGTACTGGTAGAAGAGGTGGTACTGGCCGTCCTTCCAGGTCACGCCGAGCGGATCGTTGATCCAGCCTTCAGCGGCCGTGAAGTGGAGAGCGGGGCGGGGTTCCTGCGCGTTCATGCTGATCCTTCTGTGCTGGCTGCTGGAAATGGCTGCTTGATCGGTTAGGGGACCGGGACGCTGCTGGCGGCCAGGAACCGCTGCCGGACCTCCCGCGCCTGCTCGGCGTTGGCCCTCTCCCACTCGTCAATTTCTGCCCTGCGTTCGTTCCGGACGGCGTCGCGCGTTTCGGTGAACTGCTTCATCCGCGCGGCCGACGCGTCGCGCGCGGCCTGCTGCTCCGGGGTCAGGTCCGGCAGGGGGCGCTCTTCCACCTGGTCACGCGGCCGCAGCGGCAGGCGCTCCTCCACGGGGTCGATGTCCAGCGCGGGGGAGGGGAGGGTCTGGTACCAGTAGGCGGTGGAGGACCAGTCATCGGAGAGGTGGTTGGCGTGGCCGTGCTCGAACGTGACCTTGATGCGCTTCTGGAACCTGATGGGATCCGTCATGTGGAAGCGGTAGCTGTGGTGGAAGCCCGGCACGTTTTCCTCGTGGACCATGGTGCCGTTCATGAGGAAGGCGTTGTGCTGCATGCCCCAGGCATGGCCGAAGTAGTCTTCCATGCCGGTGCCGTGCAGGCTGGGCGGCCAGGTGTCGTCGTCGATGAAGATCATGTCGTCGCCCTCGCCCCACCAGGAGCCCTGGAAGTGGCGCACCGCCAGGTTGCAGCCCACGTAGTGCCCCTGGCCCTCGGTCTCCAGGACCACGTAGTTGTCCTCGCCGGAGAGGTTGGGGATGGCCACCTCGATGCTGTTGGTCTGCAGGTCCGGGCCCCAGCCGGCGTTGGGCTTCTGCCGGCGCCAGTGGGCGTGGAAGTAGGCGGTGTCCTCCGGCAGGGGCTCGGTGTAGAGCTCGTAGTCGATGTAGAAGTACTGCAGGTAGGGGATGTCGTTCTGGTTTTCGACGGTGATGCGGGCGCGGGAGTTGAACGGCATCTCGAAGTAGCTGTTGAACGCCGCGCTGCCGCCGAACGTGTTCAGTTCCCCTTCTTTCGCAGAGACGGAGAGCGGAAGTGAATCGTAGGAGCCGGACAGCGAGTTAAGGAGGCCGAAGAAGTCACCCAGGGGCGCGATCACGCTCGGGGTTTCCTGGTCATCCCAGTACATTTTGATGACGATCTTGCGGTAGTAGTCCGGGTCCACCACCTCCCAGCTGACGCCGAGGGCGTTGTGGATTTCGAGCATCGGTACGCCCACCAGTTCCGGGGAGATCTGGCCGGGGCCCGGCTGGATCCGGCACGACTGGGTCATCCAGATGTGGGTGATGGCGCCCGGCCCCTCGATGTCCGCCAGGACGCGTTCCTCCCCGGGCATGACGATCCAGTTGTCGCGGTTGCGGCCGGTCTGGTCCCAGCTGGAGGAGCGGGCCGTGCGGGCGGTGGAGAGCCTGGTCAGGCTCGAGAGCAGGCCGGAGCGGGGCGATGAAGCCATGGTGGTGTTGCCCTTCTTTCTGTCAGGAACAGTTGGTGGTTAGCCCTTGACGGCTGATTGGGTGAGGCTGGCGATGATCCACCGCTGGGCCACGAGGAAGACGATGAGGGCCGGTGCGATGGCGATGGTGGTGGCGGCCATGACCTGGGCCACGTTGCCGGCGCCGTAAGGGCCGAGCATCAGGACCAGGCCCAGCGGCAGGGTGGCGGTGTCCGTGCTGTTGAGGAAGATCGACGGCGCGAAGTAGGCGTTCCAGCTGCCCAGGAACGTGATTACACCCAAGGTGCTCACGGCGTTCTTGGCCAGCGGCAGCGCGATCAGCCGGTAGGTCTGCCAGGCGGTGGCGCCGTCCATGCGGGCGGCGTCGATGATTTCCTGCGGCAGCCCCAGGAAGAACTGCCGCAGCAGGAACACGCCCAGCGCTCCGGTGATGCCCGGCAGGATCAGGCTGAGCGGGTTGTCCAGCAGGCCGAACGTCCGCATCAGCAGGAACAGCGGAATGATGGTCACCTGCGCCGGCACCATCAGTGAGGACAGCAGTCCCACGAAGATGGAGTTGCGGCCGGGGAATTCCAGCTTGGCGAAGGCGTAGCCGGCCATTGGCGCCGTGAGGATCATGCCGATGCTGACGGCGATCGCGATGACCGCGCTGTTGAACATGTTTTTCAGGATCGGCACGGGCCCGCTGACAGCGCCCGCGTAGTTGGACCAGTCCCATTCCGTGGGCAGCCACTGGGGCGGCAGGTCGTAGGCGTGGCTGGCGTCCCGGAGCGACGTGGTGAACATCCACAGGAAGGGGGCCACCATGCCCACTGCTCCGATGACCAGCAGCGCCACCGAAACGGACTTGCCGAGGCCGGGCCGCCGTCGTACGGCTTTTCCGTTGCTTTTGCGCGAGGGCAGGACGGAGACGCTGGCGTTACTCATTGTTCACCCATGACTTTCGAAGGCGGAACTGCACCAGCGTCACCAGCATGATGATGACGAACAGCGTGACCGCGATGGCTGAGGCATAGCCCATGTCGAACTTGTTGAAGGCAACTTCCGCGATGTACATCACCACGCTGCGGCTGGCATCGCCTGGGCCGCCCCTGGTGAGCACGATGATCGATTCATAGATCTGGAACGCGCCGATGATGGTGATGGTGATGTTGAAGAACGTTGCCTGGCTGATCATCGGAAGGGTGATCCGGCGGAAGACCTGCCATTCGTTGGCGCCGTCCATGCGGGCGGCCTCCACCATGTCCTTGGGGACTTCCTGCAGGGCTGCCACGAAGATCAGCATGGCGAACCCCACGTTCCGCCAGGTGTCCACGATGATCACGGAGACCTTGGAGAACTCGGAGCTGTTGAGCCAGTCGATCCGTTCGCCGCCCATCGCGGTGATGTAGTAGTTCAGGATGCCGGTGTCCTTCTGGAACAGTGCCTGCCAGATGATGGACACGTACACGAGGGCTACCAGGTAGGGGAAGAAGTACGCCGAGCGGAAGACGTACGTCAGGGCCCGGGGGAGGCGCTGGTTGATCAGGACGGCGAACAGGAGCGCGAAGCCGTTGATGAGGACGACGGCGGCCCCGACGTAGAGGACCGTGTTGCCGTAGGTGGTGGCCAGCCGTTCGTCCCGGAACATGCGGACGTAGTTGTCGAGGCCGACGAACTTGGGTGCCGTGAGGATGTTGTACTTGGTGAGGCTCAGGTAGAGGGCGGCCACCAGTGGACCGAGGACGAAAACCAGGAACCCGATGACGGTGGGTGCCGTGAACATGTACCCGGTCAGGGCTTCCCGACGGCGCGCCGCGCTTCGGTGCCCGGGGCCGCCCCCGCGCCCCGACGGGGGCGCGGGCGGCAGCTGCGTGTGGGGGGCGGTCAGAGTCACTGCTGCAACGCCTCCTCAACATCCTTTTGGGCCTTTTCCAGTGAAGAGCCGATGTCCTGGCCGGACATGATCTCGTCCATCGCCCGCATGAACGCCGGATCGAGCACGTTGTAGGCGCGGGGAGCCGCTACGGGCTTGGCGTAGGAGAGGGAGTTGTAAAACTCCGACGCGTGCTTGGGGGAGGACAGGAACTCCGGCGATGAAGCGGCAGTCCTGGTGGACGGAACGGCGGCGCCGGCGTCGGCCCATTGCTTCTGCGTCTGCTGGTCGGTGAGCATCTTGATGAACTCCCAGGACAGCTCCTGGTTCTTGGACGTCTTGGAGACGGCGAACGCTCCGGCGCCGAAGACCGTGGACTTGGTGGTTCCCTTCGGCCACGGGAGGATGTCGTAGTCGGAGAAGCCCGCCTTTTCGAAGCCGCCGGTGACGAAGTGGCCGGCGCCGGTCATGGCTGCCTTGCCGGCGGGGAACAGCTGGTAGGGGTCCGATCCCTTGGGCTGCGGCGACACTCCGTGTTCGGTGACAAGGTCGCGTACCCAGCCCACGGTTTCCTTGACCTTCTCGTCGGTCAGCTGGGCGGTCTCCAGGTCATCGCTCATCATCGACGTGCCGTTGGAGTACAGCCACGGGGTGATGCCAAAGGAGTAGTACGGCATGGCGAATCCGTAGACCTTGTTCGCCCCCGAGCCCGTGGTCAGCTTCTTGGAGATCGCCAGGAACTCGTCCCAGGTCCAGTCATCGCTGGGCCGTTCGATGCCGGCCGCCTCGAACATCTTGGTGTTGTAGTAGATCACCATGGTGTTGAACGTGTTGGGCATCAGGTAGGTGGAGCCGTCCTTGCTGAACCCCTCGAGCAGCTTCGGGTCGATGTCCTTGCGAAGGGACGCCGCCTCGGGGTCGTTCTTGAGGAAGCCGTCCAGGGGCGTGAACAGCTCGTTGGCCAGGCCCAGCTCCACACCCTCGGTGGCAATGTTGATGACGTCCGGGGCCTGGCCGGCAGCGGCCTGCGTGACGAGCTTGTTGACGTATTCGGTCCACGTGGTGATAGGGGTGAAGTTGTTGTTCACCGTCACGTTCGGGTACTTCTCCTTGAAACGCTCGGCGACGCCGTCGTACACGGCTTTGTCTCCCGGGTCGCCCCAGTTCGAGACGGAGATGGTGGCGGTGATGTCCTTGGCGGGGGCCGCGTAGGGGCCGGCTGTCACCGGGGCTGCGGATTCGGTGGCGCTTCCGCAGGCGGTGAGGGCCAGCAGGGCCACGGCTGCCGCCGTGGCGATGGACGTGCGGACTGTTTTTCTCATGTGATGCTCCTTTGCATGCGGCGCGGGGGACGCGCTGATGGGATGCGTTTGGGGGTTTGTAGAGCAGTTTTGGGGCCTGGCTGGTGATGTGAATCGGTGGAGCTGTCAGTCGGTGGAGCTATTAAGTCGGTGGAGCTATTAATCAGTGGAACTGTCAGTCAGTGGAGCGGCGGAATTCGATCGCTGATTCGAGCCGAAGGATCTTGGTGGGGGCGGAGGGGGTCTCGAGGCGCCGCATGAGTAGACCCACGGCGCTCTCGCCAAGCTGGAACGCCGGCTGGCGTACGGTGGTGATCTGGGGCTGGAACAGGTCCGAGTAGGTAAAGCCGTCAAACGTGGCGAAGGCCATGGTCCCGGGAACCTGCAGCCCTTCGTGCTGGACGGCACGCAGGGCTCCCGCCGCCAGCAGGGTGCTGCAGGCCAAGATTGCCGTCGGACCAGCAGCGGAGTCGCCCAGCAGCGGCCGGACCCGGTCAAACGTCGCCGCCGCCGTGACCGTGCCTTCGCACAGCAGGCTGTCAGGCACCTCCAGGCCCCGCTTCAGCATGGCGGCGCGGAAACCGTCATGGCGCTCGCGGAGCGAGGAGACCCGCAGGTCGCCGGAGACGAGCATGATCCGTTCGTGGCCGCGGTCCGTGAGGTGGTCAACCAGGGCTGCCATGGCGGCCTGGTTGTTCACCCCCACCTGGTCCACGTCCAGGTCCGCGAGCCGGTCCAGCAGGACCAGGGGCTTCTTCTCGTTGCGGATCCGTTCGAGCAGCCCGGCCCTGGACCCGGCTGCCCGCGCGATGATCAGGCCATCGACGCGGCGGTCCAGGAGTGCCTCCACCGCGGCGCGTTCCCTGGCGGGATCTTCCGCCGAGTTGGCCAGCAGCAGGGACAGGCCGTGCTGAGCCGCGGCCTCCTCCACCCCGTGCACCATGTCCGCGAAGGCAGGCTCCCCGGCGTCTGAAACGACCAGGCCGATGGAGTCTGTCCTGGCGCGGCGCATGGAGCGGGCCAGGGCGTCACGCCGGTAGCCGGTGGCCTGCACCGCACTCATGACGCGGGCCTTGGTCTCCGGTTCAACGTGCCGTGTCTCGTTGAGGACGTGCGACACAGTGGACGTCGAGACGCCTGCAAGTGATGCGACATCGACGATGGTTGCCACTGCGATTCCTTCTAGCGAAACGATTGCGCGAACGTTTCGATAGTAGAGACAAACGTTTCGATGTGCAATGGGTCACACGAAGGATTCTGAAAGTGAGTGCGCTGCGGCCGCCGGTAGGTGCGTCGCCGCCGGGTAGTCCGCCGCAGTAGGAGCAGATAGCGCGAACGTACACTTGAGGCCCCAAAAGCGGGGGCCTCAAGTGTACGTTCGCGCTCGGGTTGGTTTAGGGGGCCGGGGCCGGGCCGGTCGAGGCCCGGTATTCGATCGTCGGCGCCAGCCGGACAACGGAGGTCTCGGCGGACTTGTCGGCAATGCGCCGGGTCAGCAGCTCGGCGGCCGTGGCACCGACCTGGAAGGCCGGCTGGCGGACGGTGGTGAGCTGGGGTTCGAACAGATCCGCGTAGGCGAAGCCGTCGAAGACGGCGGCGGCGATGTCGTCGGGCATCCGCAGCCCCCGCTGCTGGATGCGCCGCAGCGCCGCTGCGGCCAAGACGGTGCTGCACGCGATGACCGCGGTGGGCGGGGCGGCTGCTGACAGCGCATCCTCGATCCCGGCGTCGGCCTCTGCGCGGTCGGCGCCAGTGACGGTGAGCTGGTCCGACGGCGGGATGCCGGCCGCCGTCATGGCGTCTTGGAAGGCGCGGTGCCGTTCCTGAAGTGTGGACACCCGGGTGTCCCCGGCCACCAGCAGTATCCGCTGATGGCCCTGCGACGTGAGGTGCTCCACCAGTTCCTTGATGGGTGCGTTGTTTTCAACGCCCACCTGGTCAAAGGGGTCCTCGGACAGTCGGTCCATCAGCACCAGCGGCGTGTCCTGGTTGGCGAACTCCGCCAGGGCCTCCGGGCCGGAGCCTGCGGCGCGGGCCAGGATGAGGCCGTCCACCCTGCGCTCCAGGAGGGTCTGGACGGCGCGGGCCTCGCGCTGGGGGTCTTCGGCTGAATTGGCCAGGAGGAGGGTGATGCCGTGATTGGCGGCCGTTTCCTCCACGCCACGGATCATCTCGGCGAAAGCCGGCTCGCCGCCGTCGGACACAATCAGGCCGATGCTGTCCGTCCGCGAGCGCCGCATGGCGCGGGCCAGGGCGTCCTGGCGGTAGGAGGTTTCCTCGATGGCCTTCAGGACGCGCTGCCGCGTCTCGTCGCCGACGTGCCTGGTGCCGTTCAGGACATGGGAAACAGTGGAGATGGACACCCCGGCAAGCTGGGCCACTTTTACCATCGTCGTCATCGTCGCCGCCCTCGGAGAATCGTTTACGCGAACGTTTCGCGCCTGCCTCCGCCAGTTTACAGACGGGCGCCTAGGAGCGGGCAGAGGGCTTCAGGAGCGCGCCGGGCCCCAAGAACTGAGCGCGGCAAGGCCTGCGGCTGCTGCGGCGCTCAGCACCACAGCCCCCAGCCAGAGTGATGGCGGCCAGCGGATCGCGTCCGTCACAGCGAAGGCGACGAGTTGTCCGGTCCACAGGAGCGCCGCGATGCCTGCCGTGACCGCGGGCGGCCGCCGCCTCAGCCATTCGTCCGGCAGCCGGGCCAGCAGCAGGTCGGCCACGATGGCGGCCACGGTGGCTCCTGCTGCGCCGGCGATGGCGAACGGCCGCAGGCCCACCATCGCGACGGGCAGCCAGGCCGCCGCCACGACCAGCATGGTGACGATCCCGCGGGCGGGGCGCCGGGATGCCGAGAGTGTGAAGAGGAAGGGTGCGATGATCAGTGCCGTTGTCAGCAGGTAGCTCGCCAGGGCGATGACCACCGGCATCTCGGCCTGGATGCGGCCGGGCGTGCCCACCGGCATTGGCACGAAGAGAGCGGTTGGTCCGGGCCGCACGAAGGCGGAGCAGTAGATGAGGAAGAACGCTCCCAGCCCGGTCAAGAGGACGACGGCGAACAGCGCCGCCGGGGTCCACGCAAAGTTCCCGGGGCGGCTGTCCGCGCGGGCGCTGCGGACCGCCGTGCCCAGGATGAGGAAGAGGCTGAAGCCGAGCAGCAGGTGGGTGGGGCTGACCAGCGCATCCAGGGAGATTTCGATGCCCAGCAGTTCGTGCCACAGCAGGTCCAGGCCGCCGGCGGTGGCAAAGAGGATTACCCCTACCGCCGTTCCGCGGTAGCCGCGAGGAACTGCCTGCCACACGGGCTCCCCGGGCGCCCTGTTCCGCCAGATCACGACGGCGGTCCACGCGGCCGTGGCCACCATGCCGGAGTAGAGGGCGGCGTGCCACGGAGTGAAGAACGTCTCCAGGCTGGGGACGTTGAGGTGCGCCCAGCCGTCCAGGAAGACGGCCAGCAGAAGCCACAAGCCGAGGAGCTCTGTCACCAGGTCGCGGAGTCCGCCGGCCCTTGTGTTGCGCGCAGTTTCGAGCATTGGTGCCCACTTCCACGGAGCAATTAGGTGAGGGGATGGTACTGCCGTGGCTGGGCAGTCACAAGGGATAAGCCGGTGTCATGTCAGGGCTGGCTGAGGGACAGTTGCCGGGCGTGGAAGTCGAAGTGGAGGGTGGGGTACGCGTAGACGTCGGTGAGTGTCATTGTCGATGTGAAGAATGGATCCCACCGATCGGGGAATGGCATCGATCTTGCCAAGGACCTGGAAGTCTCGCGTTCGAGTCTGCGGGAAATTGCACTTATGGTTTTGTCGAGTTTCCGGCGCATTCGATGCTTGTTGTAGACGAGGGCAGCACCGCGGGAGCCCCAGTAGTTCACGACATCGAAGGGCCGTGTCCCGGCATTCAGGACGGCGGCAAAGGCTTTGCCGGCTGGTTCGGGGAGCCTGCTGATGACATGGACCAGCGGAAGCAGGGCGCGGACCACCATGTAGCCGAAAACCATGTGGAAGAGCAGTTCCTCGTTGGTCCACCGGGTTCCGTTGCTGCGTCTCCGAAGATCCGCGTCCCCTGCGTTCTTCAGCCAGGCATCGAGGTCGTGGCGGGCACGGCTGTAGCCGGCCAGGATTTCCGCCTTGGTTGGTTCCACGTCGTGCCTTCCGCGCCTTGCGCCTAGATCCTGCTGATCCCCGGGAGCTTTGGAGGGCGGGGGATCGGCGTTCGATCAGGACGGTGTCGCGCCACTGACGCTCAGGGGACCACGGGCGTCCGTCTCGACCGCGGAGGTCAAAGGTTGGTGAGAATGCCGGCGACGTCGTCCAGGGCGCCCGGGGCTATGGAGAAGTAGGCCCAGGTACCGCGCTTTTCGCGGTGCAGCAGCCCGGCTTCAACGAGGACCTTGAGGTGGTGGGACACCGTGGGCTGGCTCAGGTCCAGGGGATCGGTCAGGTCGCACACGCAGGTCGCGCCGGAGGATGCGGCCTTGATGATGGAGAGCAGCCTGAGCCGGTTCGGGTCGGCCAGCGCCTTGAAGACCAGGGCCTGTTGCTTCGCTTCCTCGGCGCCGAGGGTGGGCGCGCCCGCTGGCGCGCAGCAGGCTTCATCCGTGACGGGGTCAAGAACGGGCAGCAACTTCATGTACCCATTATGCGCCAATATTGATATTCATCAATGTAGACTCCTGCGGCTGCCCTAGTCGGCGCAGCTGCAGTCTACGAACCGGGGTTTCCGGCCTTGTGGGGGAGTACGACGTCGTCCGCGGCACGTGCCGCCGAGGGAAACAGGAGGATGAGGAGGCCGAGGCCTGCTGCCGCGCCGATCAGCTGGGCGATGACGAACCAGGGCACGGAGCCCGGCGCGATCCCGGCGAAGGTGTCGCTGAAGATGCGGCCGACTGTCACGGCGGGGTTGGCGAAGGACGTTGAGGACGTGAACCAGTACGCGGCGCCGATGTAGGCGCCCACCGCCGGCGCGGCGAGGACGCCCCGTTTGGTGGCGGCCAGGGCGAAGACCAGCAGGATGAGCCCGGCGGTCGCGACGACCTCACCGAGCAGATGCCCGCCGGTAGCGCGGTCCTTGCCGGAGACGGAGGTCCCCACCTCGAACATGGCGTTGGCCACGACACTGCCGCTGATGGCGCCCACGGTCTGCGCGGCCACATAGGCGCCCAGCTCTGGAAGGGTCAGCCCCGTGCCGCTGCGCCGGCCCAGAACCCAGTCGACCAGGGAGACCGCCGGGTTGAAGTGCGCCCCGCTGACCGGGCCGAAAATGAGGATCAGAACGGTCAGGCCCAGCACGGTGGCGGTGCTGTTCTGCAGCAGCTGCAGGCCGACGTCGTTCGGGGAGAGCTGCTGCGCGGCGATCCCCGAACCCACGACGATCATCACGAGCAGGCTGGTGCCAAGCAGTTCGGCGACGGCGCGGCGCCACAGCGGCGGTTGGTTGGCATTCATGGCACCAAGCTTGACCCAAGAAATTAACTCAGTCAAAATTGAGTCAATGAAAACTGACCCAGTGGACGCTTTTCAGGTGCGGGTTGCCAAGCACGCGGCCCTCGCCGATCCTGCGCGGCTGCGTATCGTCGATCTGCTGACCCTGGGGGACTTCTCCCCGACGGAACTGCAGGGCGTGCTGGGCATGCCCTCCAACCTGCTGTCCCACCATCTGCGCACCTTGGAGGCGGCGGGCCTGACCACCCGCCACCGCTCCGAAGCCGACAGGCGCCGCAGCTACATCCGCCTCGCCGCCGGCGGCCTCGATGGCCTCGTGCCCGGAGTGGAGCACGGTGCCAGTCGTGTCCTGTTTGTGTGCACCCGCAACAGTGCCCGCTCCCAGCTGGCCGCTTCGCTCTGGCAGCGGGCCAGCCGCATCCCCTCAGCCTCCGCGGGAACGCACCCCGCGGACCGCATCGCGGAGGGAGCCGTCGACGTCGCCCGCCGGCATGGACTGCACCTCGCAAACCGCTCGCCTCAAAGGCTGGACGAGGTCGCCGG
Organism: Arthrobacter sp. Soil_N43; assembly: GCF_057655195.1. Taxonomy (NCBI): domain Bacteria; kingdom Bacillati; phylum Actinomycetota; class Actinomycetes; order Micrococcales; family Micrococcaceae; genus Arthrobacter; species Arthrobacter sp. Soil_N43. Next base: position 5,928 of record NZ_JBDGML010000031.1, on the reverse strand, counting down.
GGACGGGGACTTCGTCGTGACCGTGTGCGACAACGCCCACGAAGAACTTCCAGGCCTTGCCGGCGCCCACTGGTCCGTGCCGGATCCGCTGCGGATCAACACCGAGGAAGCCTTCGAGCGCGCGTTCATCGACATCTCCCACCGCATCAACGACCTTGCGCCCAGGGTGCATGCCGCCTAACGCCGGGTACGCGCCCGAGGCCCCGTGCGGGCCGACGACAGGCCCGGCCTGACGTAAATATTGACAACCATCAATCTATCGTCCGATACTCCCTATATCGATCAACATCAATATTCAGTGAGCGATGCAGGCGGGCCGGGCGCGACGACCTCACCAAGACCGTTTCACCCACCACCTAACTGATTCCAGGAGAAAACCCGTGAGCACCGAAACCGCCAAGAAACCGTCCGTCCTGTTCGTCTGTGTCCACAACGCCGGCCGCTCCCAGATGGCCGCCGCGTTCCTCACCACCCTCGCGAACGGCCAGATCGAGGTCCGCTCGGCCGGCTCCCAGCCTGCGGACAAGATCAACCCGGCCGCGGTGGAGGCCATGGCCGAACTCGGCATCGACATGTCCGCCGAGATTCCCAAGGTCCTCACCACCGAGGCCGTCAAGGACTCCGATGTGGTGATCACCATGGGCTGCGGCGACGAATGCCCCTACTTCCCCGGCAAGCGCTATGAGGACTGGGTCCTCGAGGACCCGGCTGGCAAGGGCGTGGAGTCCGTCCGTCCGATCCGCGACCAGATCAAGACCCGGATCGAGGGCCTGATCGAGTCCCTCATCCCCGCTGCCAAGTAACGCGGCCCCGGCGGCCGGCCCCTACCAACACGGGGCCGGCTGGTCCCGCCCGAACCTGGATCGCTACACCTACAGATGAAAGAGGACAGCATGGACTCGTCGAAGAACCTTCCCGTCGCCGTCATCGGCGCCGGTCCGATCGGCCTGGCCGCCGCGGCGCACCTGCTCGAACGCGGCCTGGAACCGCTGGTCTTCGAAGCAGGCCCGACGGCGGGTGCCGCCATTGAGCAGTGGCGCCACATCCGGCTGTTCTCACCATGGCGGTACAACCTTGACGCCGCCGCCCTCCGTCTCCTGGAATCCTCGGGTTGGGAATCACCGCGGCTCACGGCACTGCCGTACGGCGGGGAACTCATCGACAACTACCTCGCACCCCTAGCCGCGCTCCCGGCCATCAGGTCGCGGCTGCAGACCGGCGCCCGCGTCACTGCGGTCACGCGGCAGGGGCTAGACAAGACCCACGTCCGCAACCGCGACACCACCGCCTTCGTGGTCCGCGTCGAACACGCGGACGGCGAAACCCGCGACCACACCGTTGCAGCAGTCATCGACGCCTCCGGCACCTGGTCCACCCGCAACCCGTTGGGCACCTCCGGCCTGCCTGCCATCGGCGAGGACACCGCGGCGGGCCGGATCTCGGCACCGCTTCCCGACGTCATCGGCCGGGACCGCGCAGCCTTCGCCGGACGCCGGGTCCTGGTGGTCGGCGCCGGCCACTCCGCGGCCAACACCCTCATCAGCCTCGCCGACCTGGTCAGGGAAGAACCGGACACCACGATCCTCTGGGCCGTCCGGGGCGCCTCCGCGGCGAAGGTCTACGGCGGCGGCGACGCCGACGGGCTCCCCGCCCGGGGCCAGCTCGGGGGCCGGCTCCGGCGCCTCGTGGAAGCCGGCAAGATCGAACTGCACACCGGGTTTGGCATCGCCGCCCTTAAAACCCTCGACTCTGCAGTAACCGTCGAAGCGGCCGATGGCCGCACATTGGAGGCCGACGTGGTGGTGCCCTGCACCGGTTTCCGCCCGGACCTGGACATCCTGCGCGAGCTGCGGCTCAACCTGGACGCCGCCGTCGAGGCGCCGGTGGAACTGGGCCCGCTGATCGACCCCGAATTCCACTCCTGCGGCACCGTCGCGCCGCACGGCGCGAAACTCCTGGCGCACCCGGAGAAGGACTTCTACATCGTCGGTATGAAATCCTACGGCCGGGCCCCCACCTTCCTGCTCGCCACCGGCTACGAACAGGTCCGCTCCGTCGCCGCGGCCCTCGCCGGAGACCGCGAAGCCGCCGACACGGTTCACCTTGAACTGCCCGAAACCGGTGTCTGCTCCACCGACGCCGGCACCAGCTGCGACGTCCCCGTACCTGCCAAACCAGCGACAGCCGGAACAGCGACAGCCGACGCCTCCGCTGACGGCGGCTGCTGCGGTACACCGGAGCCGGTGCTGGTCGGATTCCCCACCGGGCTGACCCACGGCCGCTCCGGCCCCAACTGACCCAGATCTGCCAGTAAACCCAACTATTGGAGTGCTGCCATGAACGAGAACCGTGAAACCAGCCTGGGCCTGCAGGACAACACCGAGGTCCTGCACCGAATCAGCGAACGCCTCGGGGAGAAGTTCGCCGGGATCTTCGCCGCCGAAACGGTCGAACGCTATGTCTTCGAGTCCTACACCGCCCTGGCCCGGACAGCGAAGATCACCACCTACCTGCCGGCCACCACCGAGCACTTTGCCAGCGACCGGCTCAGCGCGCTGGCCAAGTCCAAGGGAGCGGTCGCCTCCGAGGTGCCCGAGGTCCTGTTCGTCTGCGTGCAGAACGCTGGACGGTCACAGATGGCCGCCGCCCTGCTCACCGTCGAAGCCAAGGGCAGGATCCATGTCCGCTCCGCTGGCTCCCTGCCGGCCGCCGAACTCGATCCTGCTGCCGTGGCGGTAATGTCTGAGATGGGCCTGGACCTGTCACAGAATTACCCCAAGCCGCTCACCGATGACGTCGTGCGCGCCTCCGACGTCGTGATCACCATGGGCTGCGGCGACTCCTGCCCCATCTACCCCGGCAAACGCTACGAAGACTGGGACCTGCCGGACCCGGCCGACCAGCCCCTCGACACGGTCCGGAAGATCCGCGACCAGATCCACGACCGGGTCAAAGCCCTGGTCGACTCTCTCACAAAGGAAACAACGCCCTCATGACCCAGAAACACCCCGCTGTCTTGTTCGTCTGCAGCAAGAACGGCGGCAAATCCCAGCTTGCCGCCGGCCTGATGAACCAGCTCGCCGCCGGTGACGTCACCGTCTACTCCGCGGGCACCAAACCCGGAAAATCCCTCAACCCGCAGGCTGTGGAGTCCCTGACCGAACTCGGCATCGACATCACGGGAGAGCACCCCAAACCGGTCACCGACGAGGTCCTGGAAAGTGTCGATGCCGTCGTCGTACTGGGGACCGAAGCGAAGCTCGAACCCCGCGAGGGAGTCCGTTTCGAGGTCTGGGAAACGGAGGAGCCTTCCGAGCGCGGCATCGAAGGCATGGAACGCATGCGCCTGGTCCGGGACGACATCAAGGCCCGGGTCCAGAAGCTGCACGTGGAGCTCACCGGGAACTAGGCATGCCCGCCCCAGCGGAATCCCGGACACTGGTCGCGGAAGGTGCACCACGCGGCGGCCTCGCCGCGCTGTGCATTACTCGAGGGGATCCCTGGCTGGGACATCTTGGCGCTGAGATGAGATTCCGCCAGCAGTCTAGAGTTTTGCCATGAAGACCCTCTTCAATGGTCGATTGTGGGTGCACTACGGCCAGGCCTATGTCGTGTCCGGGCCCGTCTTCGACTCTGACTTGGAGGCATCTTTTCGAGGTCAGTCCAACGGCCTGTGCGGTGCCTCCAGCCCCAACCTCCTATTTCTCATCACGGGTCTGCACACCGGCCACGTGAATTTCAGCGCCGAGTTCTCCGATGCAGAACCGCCACTGGACCGGGCATGGGAGGACGTCGTCGAAGTCTCATCCACAGTGGTCAACCGTCCCTTCCTAGAGGGGTGGGCAGGCCGGGTCTCGTATCCAATAGACCTCGCCCCTGGCACCTACCGCGTCCGGTACGCGGCAAGGGGAATGGACTCTGCCCGCGCAGTCGACACAATCGTTGAAACGGAGGAGCCGATCGACACCTATCAGCTCAGCTTCTGGCCCGCTAAGGGCGATGCTCCCGACCGCGTGGTTCGCCAGGAGAGCCAAACTGCAAGGTACTGGAATGGCTGGGCCAACTCGCTCCATCCCACAAGTTGAAGACAGATGGGTGGGGGTGGTTTGCGATAGCGGTCCGCAAACGAGGCAGTAGGCACACACTAGACCGTCCCGACACCCCCGTGGCTGAATTCCTGTACTAACCGTTACTTACGAGACCTGGGGCAGACTGTTTTCGTGGCCCCGGGCAACCATGCGCGAGACTTAGGACGTGAGCAACTCTTCCCGCACCGGCCTCGCCGTGGCCGGCCTCAGCCTGGGCACGTCGCTGAACCCCCTGAACTCATCGATGATCGCCGTCGCCCTGGTGGTGCTGCGCGAGGACTTCAGGCTCGACGTCGCCACCGTCACCTGGGTCATCACCGCCTTCTACATCACCTCGGCTGCCGGCCAGCCGCTGATGGGGCGGCTCGCGGACAGGTTCGGGCCGCGGCGGCTCTTCATGCTCGGCATGGCGCTGGTGGCAGTTTCCTGCGCGCTGGCGCCCTTTTCGCCCAACTTCGTGTTCGTCTGCGTCGCCCGGGCGCTCATGGCGCTGGGGACCGCGACGGCGTACCCGAGCGCCGTCGTCATGGTCGGTGCGCTCGCCAGGCAGGCAAACACCACCTCCACCCGGCCGCTCGGCCGGATCCAGATGGCCAACACGTCCGGTGCGGCGGTGGGCCCAGTGGTGGGCGGGCTGCTCGTGAGCCTGGTGGGGTGGGAGGCGCTGTTCCTGATCAACGTGCCGCTCGCGTTCGCCGCTTTGCTCATCGTGCGAAGGTTCGCGCCGGCGGACCAGTCGCGGGAGCAGGGAAGCGTGGCCGTCCTGCTGCGCGACTCGGACATCCCCGGAATTCTCGCGTTCACGGGCGGCATGGTGCTGCTGCTGATGGGCCTGCTTAATGCGCTGCCCGGCTTCCGCTGGTGGCTGCTGGGCGGGGCCATGGTACTCGCCGTACTGTTCGCCTGGCGGGAGCTGAGCTTCAAACGCCCGTTCCTGGACCTGCGGCTCCTCGGCAGGAACCGGCCGCTGATGCTGGTGTACATGGGTTTCACGGTGTTCAGCGGCGTCTACTACTTCGCCTTCTTCGGGCTGCCGCAGCTGCTGCAGGAGGCGGGAGGCTATGACCCCGGCCTGGTGGGCTTGCTGATGCTGCCGCTGGCGGCCATGTCCGTCGTCATCACACCCCTCGCCGTCCGCGCGATCGACCGGTTCGGCGTGCGGCGGGTGCTGATCGCCGGCGTCGTACTCCTGACCATGTCGGCAGCGGCACTGTGGCTGCTGACGGCGTCCTTCGCCGTGCTGCTGGTGCTGGCCCTGACCGCCCTGATGGGCGTGCCGTACGGCTCGGTCAGCATCGCCTCCAACCAGGGCCTGTACCTGTCCGCCGCGCCGGAGGACAGGGGAGTGGCCGCCGGGATCTTCCAGACCTGCCGGTACGTCGGCGCCATCGGGGCAACCGTGATGATCGGCATTTTCTACGGCAGCGGCGTGAACCAGGAGAACTGGGGCCGCATGGTGCTGGTGATGCTCGCGCTCAGCGCGGTGACGTTCGTGGTGTCGCTGCTGTGGCGGGAGCGGACGGCGGCGTAGGAGTCCCTGCTCGCGCCGCTACTGGGCCAGGCGCCGGTTGCGGGCTTGGCGCGCCAGCCGGCTGAAGGCAAAGACGAAGACGGCCTCGATCAGCACCATCAGCCCGAGCAGCAGCCACTGCCCCTGGGCGGTGAACACCACTGCGCCGGCGAGGACCAGTACGGTTCCGAGGACCAGGGCGTACACGGCGAACCCGAAGGCCACCTTTGCACTTCGCACGCCGGTGCGGAAGCCAAAGCCCAGCGGCTGGCCCCCGGGTATTCCCTCGACGTGGTCGGGGCCTGCGGGTTGGAGTGAGTCGAACTCTTC
>NZ_JBDGML010000030.1:0-15106 GCF_057655195.1 Arthrobacter sp. Soil_N43 | reverse complement strand
CAGATCCGCCGACGCGCTCGTCGACAAAATCAGTAATGCGTCCGACTTTGGTGTTGGCTACATAAGCGGGGGCTTTAGCTGTTGATGCTGCGCTCATGCTCATCACGCTCCCAGTAACTTGGTCCTACAGGTTCTTTGAAGTCGCTGGTAGCGACCAGGTAGCCCTCGTCATCAACCGCGATGGGCAGCTGGGGGAGAGGACGGCTGGCGGGGCCGAAGATAACCTTGCATTCCTTGGTCAGGTCGAAGGTTGACTGGTGGCACGGGCACAGCAGGTGGTGCGTCTGCTGCTCGTACAGGGCAACAGGGCAGCCGACGTGGGTGCAGATCTTTGAATAGGCAACGATGCCGTTGTAACCCCAGTTTTCACGGCCCGGAGACGGGTTGAGCGAAGCGGGATCCAGACGCATGAGCAGGACGACGGCCTTGGCCTTCTCGTTCAGCTTGCCTTCGTGCAGATCGTTGAGGCCTTCCGGGATGACATGGAAGGCGGAACCGATGGTGACATCGGACGCTTTGATGGGAGTGCCGTCGGGGTCGCGGGCGAGGCGCTTGAGCTTGCCGTCCGTCGGGGCCCACATGGTGTGTGCCAGCTTGTTATCGGGGCGGGGACCAAGGTCGCCGAATACCGCCAGCGCGGGGAGCGGCGCGAGGGCCACGGCTCCGAGCAGGGTGTTCCGGATAAGGGGACGGCGCTTGATGCCCGTTTCCTCGACGATGTCGTCGACGATCCGAACAGCAGCCTTCCGGTCGTCCTCATAGCGGATTGCGTGCCGTTCCTCGGAAACCTCGTGGTCCGGCATGAGGGCCTTGGCCCAGTGCACGATGCCGGTGCCGATGCCCAGCATCGCGAAGGCCGTGCCCAAGCCGAGCAGGGCGTTCTGCAGCCTGATGGTGGCGATCGTGGAGTCATCGCCCAGGTCGATGGCGAAGTACGCCACCAGGAAGATCACGGTGCCAACGACCGAAGTGCCGAAGAGTACGGCTACCTGCCGTTCTGCTCGCTTTGCGGCCTTCGGGTCCGTGTCAGCCAGGCGCAAACGGTGCGGGGGAATTCCAGGGTCCTGGAACTTCTCCACCTCATTCTGACCAGCCGTAGCTACGGTGCCCGAGTGGTTCGGACTGCCGTCACTATGGTTGCCCATGATTCGCCTCATCCTTCTCTCGTCTCGGCGGTGCCGAGTTAATGTTCAATTTCAAACCTGCTGAACGTTCAACAGGACGTTCTGTGTGGTGACCGGAGCGCACTAGGACGTGCGGGATGTCAGCCAGATGGTGAAGGCGATGATGACGCCGAGGCCGGCGATCCAGACGAACAGGCCTTCCGAAACCGGGCCGAGGGCTCCGAGGTCGGCGCCGCCGGGGGAGCCGGTCGATTCAATCTGCTTCAGGAACGTGACGATGTCGCGCTTGCCTTCGGGGGTGATGTTCGAGTCGCTGAAGACCGGCATGTTCTGCGGGCCGGTCACCATGGCCTCGTAAATGTGCTTGCCCGAAACGTCGGCCAGGGCCGGAGCGAACTTGCCGCGGGTCAGGGCGCCGCCGGCTGCGGCAGCGTTGTGGCACATGGCGCAGTTCGTGCGGAACAGTTCGCCACCCTTTGCGGCATCGCCCTGCTCATCGAGAACGCCAGCTTCAGGGATGGCGGGGCCGGGGCCCAAGGAGGCGACATAGGCGGACAGCTGGTGGGTCTGCTGCTCGTTGAACTGGGCCGGCTTCTTGTAAGCCTGGGGGCCGTTCATCTGCATGGGCATGCGTCCGGTGCCGACCTGGAAGTCAACGGCAGCGGCGCCGACGCCAACCAGGGAGGGACCGTCCTGCGTTCCGCCGGCACCCATACCGTGGCAGGTGGCGCAGTTAGCTTCGAAGAGCTTCTCGCCTTCCTCGGTGTCGCTGGCAGTGAAGTCGGCAGTGCTGGCTTTGGCCTCGTTGACGGTGGTGGCAACGGCATACAGCCCACCAGTGAGGAGGAGGCCCATCAACAGCAGGGCTATTGCTGCCAGTGGGTGACGTCGCTTCTGCGAGAGTGCCTTCACGTGGTGGTTCCTTTATTCGATCGTGCGTCGGCTCCGGGAGCCGCTTCTTGAATTTCAGTCTCTTGCGGGACAAGAGCAAAGTCTTGGTTACTGGAGGACATAGATGACCAGGAAGAGGCCAATCCAGACGACGTCCACGAAGTGCCAGTAGTACGAGGTGACAATGGCCGAGGTGGCCTCGAAGTGACCGAACTTCTTAGCGGCGAAGGAGCGGCCCATGATGAGGAGGAATGCGACCAGGCCGCCGATGACGTGCAGGCCGTGGAAACCGGTGGTCATGTAGAACGCCGAACCGTAGGCGTTCGACGAGAGCGTGACGTGCTCGGAAACGAGCATGGCGTACTCGGTTGACTGGCCGGCCACGAAGAACGCACCCATAAGGAACGTCAGGGTGAACCACTCGTTCATGCCCCAGCGGGTGAACTGCAGCGGACCGCCGCTGCGTCGCGGCTGGAGCCGCTCTGCGGCGAAGACGCCCATCTGGCAAGTGAAGGAACTGGCCACGAGGACGATCGTGTTAACGAGCGCAAAAGGGAAGTTGAGCTTGGCCGTCTCTTCAGCCCACATCTGTCCGGAAGTGGACCGGAGGGTGAAGTACATGGCGAAGAGGCCGGCGAAGAACATCAACTCGCTGGACAGCCAAACTACGGTTCCGACAGAAACCATATTGGGGCGGTTCAGCGTGGGGTGCGCCGGGGTACTGGGGGCATGGGTCGCAGATGTCACATAGACATTATGTCTGTAAAACTCCGTCCTGCCCAACGCAAACCGCCTTTTGGGAGGACTTTTTCTACAAAGACGCGAAATCGCGCTGAAAAGTTCCCCGAGGGGTTCACATTGGTTTTTGGAACCTCCACCTCGATAGCATCGGGAGGTGACTTCACAGGTATCGGCACAGGCGGCAGGTAACACCTGGCCGCGGCTCATCTCCGCACTGATTGAAGGCAAGGACCTGACGGCGGAGAACACGGCCTGGGCCATGGGCACCATCATGTCCGGTGAGGCCACGCCTGCTCAGATCGCTGGTTTCCTCGTGGCGCTGCGCGCCAAAGGCGAGACCGTCGATGAGATCGCAGGCCTCGTCGATGCCATGGTGGCCCACGCCAAGCCCATCTCCATCTCCGGCGAGAAGCTCGACATCGTGGGCACGGGCGGCGACCAGCTTAATACTGTGAACATCTCCACTATGGCCGCGCTCGTTTGCGCCGGCGCCGGCGCCAAAGTGGTCAAGCACGGCAACCGTGCCGCATCGTCGTCGTCGGGTTCGGCGGATGTGCTGGAAGCCCTGGGCGTCCGGCTGGACTTGCCGATTCCGGACGTTGCACGCAGCGCGGAAGTGGCTGGAATCACGTTCTGCTTCGCCCAGGTGTTCCACCCGTCGTTCCGCCACACGGCGGTGCCGCGCCGGGAGCTCGCCATACCCACGGCCTTCAACTTCCTCGGCCCGCTCACCAACCCCGCGAGGGTGCAGGCTTCGGCCGTGGGCGTGGCCAACGCCCGGATGGCCCCGCTGGTGGCCGGCGTACTGGCCAAGCGCGGCAGCCGCGGACTCGTCTTTCGCGGGAGCGACGGCCTGGACGAACTGACCACCACCGGTCCCTCGACCGTGTGGGAGATCCGCGACGGCGGGGTCACCGAACAGCAGTTCTCGCCGGCAGAGCTCGGTATCCGTCACGCGACGGTGGAGGAACTCCGCGGCGGAGACGCCCAAGCGAATGCCGCCGTCGTCCGCCAGGTGCTGGCCGGCGCTGCCGGAGCAGCGCGCGATGCTGTCCTTCTTAATGCCGCCGCCGGCCTGGTGGCGTACGACGTGGCTGCGGAAGGTCCGCTGACTGTGCGCATGGGGAAGGCGCTGGCCCGCGCCGCCGAGTCCATCGATTCCGGGGCGGCAGCGGCCGTCCTGGACAAATGGGTCAGCCTCACGCAGGAGTGACTCGGCGCGCTCTGTTAGCCGCGCATGGATGGGATGGCTGAAGGCTGCCCGATGGGTATGACATGCGGACGCCCCTCGGTCGGTTCGTTCACCACCTGGGCCTCCAGTCCGAAAACTTCGCGGAGCAACTGGGGCGTGACCACTTCTGCCGGTGTTCCCTGCGCCACAATGCGGCCGTCCTTCATGGCCACAATGTGGTCCGAGTAGCGGGCTGCCAGCGAGATGTCGTGAAGCACCATGACCACCGTCCTGCCGTGGCTGCGGTTCAAGCTCCGGACAAGTTCCAGGACGTCCACTTGGTGGGCGAGGTCCAGGTAGGTGGTGGGTTCGTCAAGGAGGACTATCCCGGTTTCCTGGGCGAGGGTCATGGAAATCCACGCCCGCTGCCGCTGGCCTCCGGAAAGGTCTTCGAGGGGGGTGTCGGCCAGTTCCGTGATGTCGGTGGCCCGGAGCGCATCTTCAACGACTGTCTGGTCCTCGGGGGAAAACTGCTGGTACCACTTTTGCCGCGGGTGCCTGCCGCGCGAGACCAGGTCCGCCACGGTCAGCCCCGAAGGTGCGCTGGGCGTTTGCGGCAGGATGCTGATTCTCGTGGCGACCTGACGGGTGGACCGGCTGCCCAGCGCCGCTCCGTCCAGGAGCACGTCGCCGGTGCGTGGCGCGAGCAGCCTGCCGAGGCCGCGGAGGAGCGTGGATTTGCCGCAGCCGTTGGGCCCGATGATCGAGGTAACCCGTTCATTCGGGACTGTCAGGGACAGGTTGTGGATGATGTTGGGGCCGTCGTAGCCCAGGCTGAGGTTTTCAGTCCGCAGCCCTTCGTCCCGCTGTGTGGCGATATTCAACTCAGCCTCCGCTGGTACTTCAGGAGCAGGTGGATCAGGAACGGCGCGCCGAGAACCGCGGTGGCGACGCCGACGGGCAAAGGCGCACTGAGGGCGCTGGCCGAGATGGTGTCGGCCAGGAGCACGAACACTGCACCCACTAGGGCGGACACGCCGACCGGGGGAACAACGCTGGATGTCAGGGACCGGGCGATCTGGGGGCTGGCCAGGGCCACGAAGGCCACAGGGCCTGCCGTGACGGTGGCGACGGATGCCAGCAGCACTGCGATGGTCAGCACGGTCAGCCGCACGGTTCCGATGCGGGTGCCGAGCCCGACGGCGGTATCCTCGCCAAAGCCGGTCAGCAGCAGCCACCGGCCGCTGATGACAGCGGCGGCGATGAGAAACGCGGCGCTGAACGCCATCGGCTGGACCGTGGTCCAGTCCTTGCCGTTGAGCGAGCCGGTCATCCACGTCAGGGCCTGTGCCGCGCTGGTGACGTCCCCCAGGGTCAGGATCCAGGTGGTGAGGCTGGCGGCGAGGCCGGAGATGCCGAGCCCCGCGAGGACGAGCCGGTAACTGTCCAAGCCCCTGCGGTAGGCGAGCACGTAGACTGCGACTCCGCTGGCAATGCCTGCAGTGAAGGCCGCGGCAGGCATTCCCACGGTGGCGGCGAGCCCGCTGAGCCCGGCATGTCCGCCGCCCGCGATCACCAGGACCGCCACCGCGCCGAGTGACGCACCTGCGGTCACCCCCAGCAGGTCCGGGCTGGCCAGGGGATTGCGGGCCACGGTCTGGGTGATGGCGCCCGCCGCGGCCAGGGAGGCGCCGACCAGCACGGCGGCCACCATGCGGGGCGCGCGGAACTCCGTGACAGCCAGGTGCGTCCGGGGGCTGGACGTGTCGCCAAAGAGTGCACCAAGAACATCGGGATAGGGCAGGGGCGTCCCGCCGAAGGCCACGTGCAGTGCCATCGCGGCAACCAGCACCGCCGTCAGCAGGACGGCCACCGCGGCCAGGCGGAGGTTGACTCGAATCGATACCGGTCCCAGGCGCAGCGCCCGGATGGTGGCTGCCCCGGTCCGCCGGCCGCTGTCAAGGACAGTCATAGCGTCGCCAGCCTGCGGCGGCGGGCCAAGTGGACGAAGAACGGGGCTCCGGCAACGGCAAGGACCACTCCGACGGAAAGTTCGCCGGGGCGGGCTATCACTCGTCCCGCGGTGTCGGCCAGGAGCAGCAGCGTCGCACCGGTCACCGCGGACACCGGTATCAACCAGCGGTAGTCAGGTCCGGTCAGGGCCCGGGTGATGTGGGGGACCAGCAGCCCGGCGAAGGCGATCGGCCCTGCCATCGTCACTGCTGAACCGGCCAGCAGGGTGATGGCAGTGAGTCCTACGGCGCGTGCCCGGAAGACGGAAATTCCCAGCGAAACGGCCGTATCTGCCCCCAGGGACAACGCGTTGAGGGGCCGGATATTGAGCACGGCCAGGATGGCGCCGGCCCCTATGAACGGCCAGATCACCGAGAGCACGTCGCTGCGCCCGGCCAGCGATCCGACTTGCCAGAACCGAAGGGTATCCAGCGCCTGGTCGTTGAGCAGGACGATGCCGGCCACGAGTCCCGAACAAAGCGCCGTCACCGCAGCCCCGGCCAAGACGAGGGTCACGGGGGTGGCGCCGTGACGGGCAGCAGAGCCAATGGCGAATACCAGGACGCTCGCGGCCAGTGCTCCGGCGAAGGCCAGAAGAGCCTGCGCCAATGCTGGTACCTCCCCGGCGAGCGCTGTCGCGCTGACGATGGCCAGTGCCGCCCCCTGGTTGATGCCCAGGAGCCCAGGATCCGCCACCGGATTTCGGGTGTGTCCTTGGATCAGGGCACCGGCCAGCCCAAGGCAGATCCCGGCGCACACGGCCAGGACCGTGCGCGGCCAGCGAAGCTCGCGGACGGTGACGTCCATGACTGCCCCATCCGGAATGAACAGCGCGTGCCAGACGTCCTGCAGGGACGACGGTTGTCCGCCAATGCACATGCTCAGGACGGCCGCGGCGATCATCGCCGCCACGGATGCGACAAGCCACCGCAGCGCTGATCTGCGCCGCGGGCGCAGCCCGCCCCGGATTGTTGCCGTCCGCTCCGGCGCTGCCGGAGCTTCGGTCGGATCCAGCGTTTTCACTCGGTCCTTCCATTACGTCATGCGTTTGTGATCTATTTCCCGAAGGCCTGCTACAGTCTACGGCAGACACAGGTAAGCCTTGCCTTAGAAGTCGACGTCCCCGTCACATCGTTTGAAAGCGACATAGTGAAAACACGCATCCTCAAGAAATTCAGTGCGGCCGCCACGGGCCTGGCGCTGCTCGCCACCGCCGCTTGCGGTTCCCCGGCTGCCAGCAGCAGCCCCTCGTCATCGGGGGCGGCACAGTCGGAGGGGGCACAGTCAGGGGCGGCGCAGTCGGCCGGATACCCGCTGACCATAGAACACACCATGGGCTCGACCACGATCGAAGCGGCACCCAAGCGCGTCGTCGCGCTGGACCCCAGCTACATCGACGCTGCCCTCCTGCTCGGCGCTGACCTGGTTGGCTACGTGCAGTACCGCCAGGACCCGAAAGCACCCTTCTCGCCGTATCTTGGCGACGTCGCGGATGCCACGAAGGATTCAGTGAACGTGGGCACGCTTGCCGAGCCGAACCTGGAGAAGATCCTGGAGCTGCAGCCGGACCTCATCGTTTCCGCCAAAGTCCGCCACGAGGCCCTGTACCCCCAGTTGTCCAAGATCGCGCCCACCATTTTCTCCGTGAGCACCGGTCCGACGTGGAAGGAAAACGTGGTCTTCCTGGGCGAGGCACTCGGTAAGAAGGCGAAGGCCGAAGAGCTCGTCAAGGCCTACGAGGACAGGGCCCAGAAGGTTGGTGCGGAGATTCTCAAGAAGAAGCCGGACGCCACATATTCGCTGGTCCGCTTCACCGGCGGGGATACCGCCCGCCTGTATTCGTCCAATTCGTTCATCGGTGAAATCATGGCGGACATGCGCATCCCGCGCCCGAAGACCGCTCCGGACAGCACCGAGGAAATCTTCGTCCCGCTTTCGGCCGAGCAAATCCTGCAGGGGGACGCTGGCCTCGTGATGGTGAGTGCCTTCACGCCTGCAGGCGCAGAGGGAGACACGGCCCGCGCCCAGCAGGAAAAATTCCAGTCCAACCCGCTGTGGAAGAAGCTGAAGGGCGAAGTCGTCGCCGTCGACGACGCAACGTTCCTTGCCTCCGTGAGCATCCAGGGCGCCCACGCCGTCATCACGGACCTGGCGAAGCATTACGGAGTGGATCCCCACCTGCCGTAGCCTGCCGCAGCCGGACCGAAACCGGTGGCCGCCAGGAGCTGACAAAGCATCCTGGCGGCCACTGTCCTTGGCCAGTTATTGGCTATTGTCTCCGGCCATTGTCTCAGGCCGCGGCGCGCTCCGAACGGGGCTTTCTTCCCTGCACACGCGCGGTTTTCAGGAGTAAGATGTGGGCGTCGGCAGGAATCCTGCGACTCCTTGCCGCGGGCCGGTTCTCCATCTGAAGAGCCGGCAATCAGCGTGAAAGGGAGACCAATGACTACCGCTTCACACCCCGCCGAGCACCACCACATGATGGGGTTGACTCTTCATAACACCGCCATGGGTATTGGTGTGGTTTTCCTGCTGGTTGGAGTCCTCGGGTTCATCCCGGGAGTCACCACCAATTACGGCGCCATGACGTTTGCCGGACATGAGTCCGGGGCCATGCTGCTTGGAGTCTTCCAGGTGTCCGTGCTGCACAACATCGTCCATTTGCTGTTCGGCGCGGCAGGTATTGCAATGGCCCGGACAGGCCAGATGGCCCGCTGGTTCCTGCTTGGCGGCGGCATCGTGTACCTCCTTCTGTGGATCTACGGCCTGGTCATTGACATGAACACCGTCGCCAACTTTGTCCCGTTTAACACTGCCGACAACTGGCTGCATCTGGTCCTCGGCGTAGCCATGATCGGTTTGGGCCTCTGGCTCGGCAGGGATGCGATGGACAGGACGAGGGGAAGCGCCCCATAGGGCGTCCCGCGGTTCGTGGAAAACCGACGACGGCGGCCGTCCCCCGAGCGGGCAATCTGCTCTCGGGACGGTCGGCGTCGTGTTTTGTATTTCTGACCGCCCGCGGCGTCGGCGGCTCCTGATCCAGCCTGAGTACGGCCGGGTATTACCCGGTGATCCGGAGGTGTCGGCATGAACGCCGCATCGAACAGTGCCGCATCGAACAGTGAACGGCCCGAAGGTCAACCCGTCTCCCTCTGGGTCGCCACCGCCGGAACCACGGACTATCCAGTCCTGAGCGGGGACGTGGAGACCGACGTGGCGGTCATCGGGGCAGGCATCGCCGGGCTGACGGCCGCGCTGGCGCTCAAACGCGCCGGACACACCGTTGCGGTCATCGAGGCCGCCCGCGTCGGAACAGGCGTCACCGGCCACACCACAGGCAAGGTCACCTCCCTGCACCGCCTCGCCTACAAAGAAATCGTGCGCGGCCACGGTGCCGACACGGCCCGGATCTACGGACAGGCGAACGAGGCGGCGATCGACCACGTCGCGCGCGTTGTGGCCGAGGAAGGCATCGCCTGTGACTTCCGGCGCGTCGCCAACTACACGTATGCCGCATCAGCTGAGGCGCTTGAACTCGTCCGCGCTGAAGCCGCCCTGGCCGAGCGGCTGGGCCTTCCGGGCACTTTCACCTCCGATGTGCCGCTGCCCTTCCCGGTCAAGGGTGCGGTCCGGTTCGACGGGCAGGCGCAGATCCATTCCATGAAGTACCTCCAGGGTCTTGCCCGTGCGGTTGACGGCGGGGGCAGCTTCGTGTTCGAGGGGATGCGTGCGCTGCAAGTCCGCGATGGTTCCCCGGGCATGGTCCAGACCGAGCAGGGGACCGTCCGCGCCCGTGACATTATCGTCGCCACGAACGTGCCGTTCGGCGGCCAGGGCCTGTTCGACGTGCGGTGTCATCCGCACCGTTCATACCTCGTCGCCGGACGCGTGGACACGCCGCCGCTGGACGCCACGTTCATCAGCGCCGACGACCCGCTGCGCTCCATTCTCAGCGTCAGCGCCGGCGGCAAGAGTTATGTTCTGACTGGCGGCGAAGGCCATCGCGTGTCCGAGGCCGGCGACACGGCCGCGCGGTACCGCAGGCTCGCCGCCTTCGCCCATGAGCGCCTCGGCGTCGGCGAGATCGCCTACCGCTGGTCAACGCAGGACGGCATCCCGCTCGACGGGCTGCCCTACGCCGGACTCATGTCTCCCACCGCCAAGCACGTGTACGTGATCACCGGTCTCCGCAAATGGGGCCTGTCCAACGGAACCGCCGCCGCCCTCATTCTCGCCGACACCCTCAGCGGCCGGGAGAACCGCTGGGCCGCGGTGTTCAACAGCAACCGGATCACCCCGAAAGCCAGCGCGCGGCGGTTCGTGAGGGAGAACGTCAAGACAGCGGCAGCCGTCCTGGCCGGAAAATTCAGCGGCCGGCCGAGCCATGCTGCCCTTGCCCCGGGGCAGGGAACAGTCATCAAAGTCAAGGGGGAGAGCACCGCCGTCTACAAGGACGCTGACGGCAGCGTCCACGCCGTCTCCGCCATCTGCACGCATCTGGGCTGCACCGTCGGCTTCAATCCTTCCGACGCGACCTGGGACTGCCCGTGCCACGGTTCGCGGTTCTCCACGGACGGCACCGTCGTCCAGGGGCCAGCTGCCAAAAACCTCCCACCCAGACCGCACCCTTGACAGCGGCCGTCCGATAGGACCTCGTTCAGCCCTCGTACTCCTCGAATCCCGGCTATTCCTCGAATCCCAGAGCAAACGCGGCGTCGAGATCGTGCTGTGAGTATGCGCGGAAGGCGATGTGGGTGGTGGTGTGGACCACTGCGGGGACTTTGGACAGCTTGTCCGCGATGACATCCGCAAGTTCGTCGTGCTGTGACACGCGGGCCACCGCAATGAGGTCCCACTCTCCGGTCACCGAGTAGACCTCGCTGATGCCCTGGATGGCGGAGATTTCCTCGGCAGTTTCAGGGATTCGTGAGGCGTCTGTCTTAATCAGGACGAAGGCGGTGATCACTGGTAACCCTTCCGGATCTGTTGTGCACCGGCAGTGCCGGCGGGTGCATACTGTGCTGCCAGCCTAGTACATCAGCCCCGCCGTCGTGATCGCCGCAGCCACAGGAATCCAAGGATGAGAAGCCGGTAGCCAAGGAGCAAAACTGCGAGGCTGATAAGCGCGACGATGACGAACGGCAAGACCACGGTCTGCCCGGTCAAGGCCCTCAGTGCCATCCCCCCGCACACCGCGCCGAGCCAGACGGCAACACCGGCCGGCCACAGCGCGAGCGGGTCGCGCCACAGTCGCATCAGGAGCCAGGCAACAGCCGCTCCGGCGAGGAAGGGCCAGGCTGTGAGCACGACCCCGGTAATAACGTCGCCACGGGCATGGGCGTCGCGGCCGATGGCGGCAAACGCCATGATGAGCAGGGCATCAGCGGCTGCCGCAGAGGCGGTCACGGCGGTGAAGGACCGCCCTGTAGTCGTGGGGCTTTGTGTCGAACGCATGCCTTTGAGCCTAGCTGTTTCCGCCATCGGTGTTGGCCGACCCCGTTGTCACTGTTCCCGCGGAGGGCTACGCTCTAGCCGGCAGGGGCCTGCGGCCAGCGGCTGGCCCGGCGTCGGAAGATTCCAGGGAAAGGGTAACTACCATGCAGAAGATCACTGCCTGTCTTTGGTTCGACAACCAGGCGGAAGAAGCGGCCGAGTACTACGTGTCAGTCTTTGACAATGCAAAGATCAACAACATTTCGCGTTTCGGCGAAGGCGGCCCCGGATCCGAGGGGCAGGTCATGGTTGTGGACTTCAGCATTGAAGGCCAGGAGTTCCAGGCCCTGAACGGGGGACCGGCGTTCTCGTTCACGGAGGCCGTCTCATTCTCGATCGACTGCGCGTCGCAGGAAGAAGTGGACCGCTACTGGAAGGCGCTGACCGACGGCGGGACCGAGAGCCAGTGCGGGTGGCTCAAAGACAGATACGGGGTCTCCTGGCAGGTTGTCCCGTCAGCGCTCGGCGGGCTGATTGGCGGTCCGGACCCCGCCGGATCCCAGCGCGCCATGCAGGCGATGCTCGGGATGAAGAAACTGGACATTGCCGAGATCCAAAAGGCGTACGACGGCGGCTGACTCAGGCGGGTGCCCTCCGGCACCGCGGCTCCGGCGCGGCGCGCGGCTCGGACCGCTCAGGAGCGGCCTGCAGGAGCCGTCGTGTGCCGAACCACCAGGCGGGGCCGGAGCTTTTCACTGCGTTGCGGCAACGCGGGCTCCGCCATGCGCTCCACCAACAGTTGCGCAGCCCGGACGCCCACCTCGCGGCTTACGGGGTCGACGCTGCTCAACGACAGGCGCCGGATGGAGGCCAGGTGAGTGTTGTCGTACCCTATCAGCGAGAGTCCACCGGGTACTCTGATGGACCGCTCATCGGCTGCCGAGAGGGCGCCAATGGCAAGGATGTCATTGGCGGCGAAGACCGCCGTCGGTGGCCGGCCCCCGTCGAGAAGCCGGGCCATTGCCTCGAAACCGGACTGCTCGGTCAGATCCGTTTGCACCACCCGGACGTATTCCTGCAGGCCTTGGCGTGCCATGGTGTCCGAATAGGAAGCTGCCCGCAGGGCAGCCGAACCGGTGGGCGCAGTGAGGTACGCGATGTCACGATGCCCCAGTCCAATCAGGTATTCGACCGCTTGGCGGGCGCCAGCCACGTCGTCGTTGGTCACGAGGTCGGCCGCGGGGAGTTCTACGACACGGGAACCGACCACGACGGCCGGCGTGTTGGTGGTCGCGCGAGCAAGGTCTGCGTCGGGGCCGACATCTCCCGCGATGACCAGCCCGTCGACGCGCATTTCCATGAAGGGGGATACCGGGCTTTCCCCAGGCCGGGCCAGGTAGCGGTGGTCACCGAGGACCATCCGCAGGTTCCTCGCACCGAATATGGATTGCAGACCGTCGAGCAGGTCCACGAACCAGGGGTTGGCCAAGTCGTCCAGGAGTACTCCGACGATTCGGGTCCGTCCGCTGGCCAGTGAGCGCGCGGCGATGCTCGGCCTATAATCCAGGGCGGCCATGGCTTCGGCCACTGCCTGCCTTTTCGGCTCACTGACTTTGGGCGAACCCTGCAGGACGAGAGAGACCAGTGCACGCGAAACGCCCGCTTCCCGTGCCACGTCCACAATCGTGGGGCGCCTGGCCGCTCCCTGATCCTTCACTTCACTCCCCGGCACTCGCTACTCCCTGCGGGGCAAGCGTACCGCGGGTGGAGCGGCGTCCCAGGCAGGACGCCCCTCCACCGGACAGCATGCAGAGGTGCTACAAGACGCCCTAGGGCCCTGTTTTCCCGGTGATTCTTATAGAGCCCTTCTTATAGGGCCCTCTTTCACAGTGTCGTTTTTCGCAGGGCCGTCGCCTTCTCTCCGGATGCGGCAGGTGGCGCGATAACGGGCAGACTGCCGGTGCGGAAGCCGACCTCCAGTTCTTCCAGCGAATGGCCCTTGGTTTCCGGAACGACCTTCGCCACGAAGACGAGTGACACGATGTTGACCAGCACGAAGACCGTGAAGGTGCCCGTTGAGCCCAGGGAGACCACCAGTATCGGGAACAGGAAGGAGATGGCGGCGTTGACGGTCCAGAGGGCGAAGACCGCAACGCCCATGGCGAAGCCGCGGATGGCCAGCGGGAAAATTTCTGACAGCAGGAGCCATACACAGGTTCCGATGAAGCACTGCACGAAGGCGACGAACAGCATCATGGCGGCCAGAATGGCGTAGCTGACGATGTCCGACTGCGGCAGGAGGAAGACGACGGCGAGCAGGGCCTGGGAGGCGACGACGCCGGAGAACCCGATGATCAGCATCCGCCGGCGGCCGATGAACCCAAGCAGCCAGATCCCCAGGACGGTCATCAGCACCGATGTCAGGCCCACCGCGACGGTGGCCACCAATGACGCGCTGACTCCGAGTCCGCTGCGCTCAAGGATCGAGGGCGCGTAGTAGTTCACGGTGTTGATGCCGGTGGCCTGTTGGACCACTGCGAGACCGATGCCGATCCACAGCAGCTTGCGCATCCATGGATTTTCCTTCAGGTCGCGCCACGCGTGGGATCGCTCGTTTCGTGCGGTAGTGGCCGATTCAACGATTTCCCGGTATTCGAAATCGGCTTCCTCAGGGCTGCGGCTCATGTCCAGGATGCGGCGGCTTTCAGCGAATCGGTCGCGGATCGCGAACCAGCGGGGCGATTCGGGCAGGATCAGCATGCCGATCAGGAGCGCGATGGCGGGAATGGACGCCACACCCAGCATGAGGCGCCAGACCTGAGCGTCATGAATAAGGGCATCCAGGAGGGCATTGATGGCGAAGGCGAGCATTTGGCCTGTAACGATCATCAGCTCGTTGATGGTGACCATGCGGCCCCGCAGGTGAGCGGGAGCCATCTCTGCCAGGTAAAGGGGGCACGTCACGGCTGCCGCGCCAACGCCCAGGCCGAGGATGACGCGGGCCACGATCATGAAGCCGACATTGGGGGCGATTGCGCACCCCAGGGCGCCGACGAGGAAGAGCACGGCGCAAACGAGGAGGCTGCCCCGGCGTCCAAGTTTGTCAGCCAGCCGTCCTCCGCTGAGTGCTCCAACAGCGGCGCCTGGGAACAGGAGCGCGCTGACGACGGTGGCTTCCTCGACCGGGGTCATGCGTAGCGAGTCCTGCATGTAGAGCAGCGCTCCGGAAATTACCCCGGTGTCGTAGCCGAAGAGGAGTCCGCCAAGGGTGGAAATGACAGTGAGGCGGGCGAGGTATCCGCGATGCTTGGAGCCCGGGGCGGGTGGGCGTGCTGCGCGCAACGACATTGTTGACTCCTTGATCTGTTGGCCGGAACACGGCCTTGAATGGGGATGCCTGCAACTGTGCAAGATCACGTGCTAACCACATTAGAGCGCTCTAACAGCTGCGTCAATCGTTTGTACTGACATACGGTCAAATGGTGCTTCAAGTCCCCTAAGCCGGGTGGCAGGCCACGTTCCTCCAAGGTATCTCCAAGGTTTTCAGGACTTGCCGGGAGCACGATGAGTGATGTTTCATCCTGAGGCCCTCGCTGATCCTGGACGGGGGACTTCACCGTCCGGATGACTTTCTTCGCCCAAGAGAAACTACGAGAAGATGAAAACATTGCTCCGTTGGTTCAGCCATTTGCTTGTTCTGTCCGTTGTCGCCGCGGGGGGTGTGGTGGGCGTC
>NZ_JBDGML010000029.1:0-31171 GCF_057655195.1 Arthrobacter sp. Soil_N43 | reverse complement strand
GAGAGCACGGCGCAGGACAGTCGGCCAAGATCTGCAACAACCTCATCCTGGGCGTGTCCATGATCGCGGTGAGCGAGGCGTTCGTCCTGGGCGAGAAGCTGGGGCTGACGCACCAGGCGCTGTTCGACGTCGCGTCCGCAGCGTCCGGCCAGTGCTGGGCGCTCACCACGAACTGCCCCGTTCCCGGGCCGGTGCCCACCAGCCCGGCCAACCGCGACTACCAGCCGGGGTTCGCCGGGGCACTGATGGCGAAAGACCTCAAATTGGCACTGAACGCAGTCCAAAGCACCGGCGTGGCAGCCCGGATGGGACCGCTCGCCTCTGAAATCTACGATGCCTTCGCAGCCGAGGGCGGTGCCGGAAGGGATTTCTCCGGCATTATCACCGACATTCGGGACAAATCCGGTAAGTAGGCTTAGCTTGGGTTAGGGACCAAATACGTAAGGGGCATGCATGACGCAGGAGTACGGGAACATTCTGGTGGAGCGCCGCGGGCGCGTGGGTCTCGTGACCCTGAACCGGCCCGAAGCACTGAACGCGCTGAACAGGGCGACACTGGATGAACTCGTCGCTGCGGTGTCGGCCATGGACGCCGATCCCGGCGTGGGGGCGGTGGTGATCACCGGCTCGGGGAAGGCCTTTGCCGCCGGCGCCGACATCAAGGAGATGGCGTCACAGGGATATATGGAGATGTACGACGCCGACTGGTTCCGTGGGTGGGAAGACCTCACCCGGCTGCGGATCCCGCTGATCGCCGCAGTGTCCGGCTTCGCCCTGGGAGGCGGCTGCGAACTGGCGATGATGTGTGACTTCATCGTCGCCGGGGACAACGCCAAGTTCGGCCAGCCCGAGATCAACCTCGGAGTCCTTCCGGGGATGGGCGGCTCCCAGCGGCTCACCCGCGCTGTGGGCAAAGCCAAAGCGATGGACATGATCCTGACCGGCCGGTTCATTGATGCGGACGAGGCGGAGCGCTCCGGGCTCGTCTCCCGGGTGGTTCCGGCCGGGGACACCGTGGAAGAGGCGCTGAAGGCCGCCGAGGTCATCGCCGCCAAGTCAAAGCCTGCCGCCATGCTGGCCAAGGAAGCAGTCAACGCGGCCTTCGAGACCGGGCTGGCGCAGGGCGTGCTCTTTGAGCGGCGCCTGTTTCATTCGCTCTTCGCCACCGAGGACCAGAAAGAAGGCATGGCTGCTTTCTCGGAGAAGCGCCAGCCGGAGTTCAGGCACCGGTGAACCTCCCTGTCGCAGAACAGAGCACCGCCAAGGGGACCTCCATCCGCGTGGTCCCCGCGGCGATGCTGTCGCTGTCCGGCTTCCTGCTCTTCGCGGTGCACCAGCCCGTCGCCGGCTACGCCCTGCTCGCGGCCTCGCTGGTGCTGGCTGCGTTCGTTGACAGGGCGCTTTTCCGCGACCTCCTCCTCATCGCCGCCGGAATCCTGGTGATCAGCGCCGTTCCGATCACCACCGACGTCAGCACCTCGCACATGCTCGTCATGGGGTCGGCCATGGTCCTGGCCGTGGGCATCCCGTATGCGGTGTCCCGCTGGGTCACCAAGGAGCGCGCGATCGTGTTTCCCGTCATGACCGGCAACAAGTGGACGCGGGGGGAGAAGCTGTACCTGCCCGTGGTGTTGGTGCTCGGCTACGCCGTGCTGCCCGTCTACATGGTCCGGACGGGCGTCTACCAGAACTGGCCCGCAGTGCACGATCCGGACGGCATCATACGGCTCTTCATCGGGACGAACGCCCTGGGCATCTGGGATGAACTGTTTTTCATTTGCACGGCCTTTGCGCTGTTCCGCCGACATCTGCCCGACTGGCAGGCCAACCTCCTGCAGGCAGTACTGTTCACGTCCTTCTTGTGGGAACTCGGATTCCGGGCCTGGGCACCGCTGTTCATTTTCCCGTTCGCGCTGCTTCAGGCCCGCATTTTCACGGTGACCAAGTCGCTCTCCTACATAGTGGCAGTCCACCTGTTGTTCGACTTTGTCCTGTTCCTGGTCCTGCTTCACGCCCACAACCGCGAATGGTTCGACATCTTCCTGTACTGAGATATCTGCCGGTCGGGGTCAGTTGCCGGGCCCGTCAAACGGAGCGCGCGGCTTCGCCCCGTTCCGCTGCGCCGAAAAGCCAGGCCGCGACGTCGCTCCGCAGGATCTGGTGGGGGCTTCCCGTGGGGCTGACGCTTCCGGCAGGCACGTAGTAGCCGCGCCCTGAACCGGGACCTCCGGCGGCGCGGTCCAGTGCCTGGATAATGTGCCGGCTCAGGTGGCCGTGCGGCCCGGTGGCTCGGATCTCCTCAAGTTCGTGCGGGGCGAGGCGCCCCAGAACAGCAGCAATGTCGGCCACGATCGTTCCCCCTCCTTGCCCAGGTTTCCCTTGCGCGGGTCTTAGAAGAGCAACGCTAAGGGATGGCCGTTAACGGGAGGTGAAGTTCCGGCGGCTATCAGCGAACAGATGCCGGGGGGCGCCTGCTGGTAGATCAGCCCGCGGTTTGCAGGCTGTCGGCGGGCATCCGTACAGACCCCAGCAGGCCGCCGGCGGCTTCCAGGACGCCGCGCACGTCGGAGCAGGAGAGTTCGTAGAAGAGACGGCCGTCCTTCCGCGAGGGGACGATCAGCCGCTGCCGCCGGAGGATGCCCAGGTGCTGGGAGAGGTCCGAGGCGGCAAGACCTGTGTCGTCACGCAGCCGGCTCACTGCCACGGGGCCGTTCAGCAGCATTTCGAGGATGAGGATCCGTGCCGGATGGCCCATCGACTTGAAGAGGTCTGCTTTTACGTCGCTCAGGATCACGCTGCCTGGCATGTCATCCATCCTGGATTTCCTCCGCTGCAGTCCCATCCATACCGGCGCCGCCGAACGGCCACGCCTACCTTCAAGTATAGAGACAGAACGGTCTGTCTTAGTCATCCATATCTCAGGCAACACCTTAGCGGACCGGAAATCCGCGGAATGGAGCGGTCTGAACCAGGGTCCTTGCGACGGACAGGCCTTGCCAAACAGGCCCGTCTAGTTCAGAATTTCATAAATTCATCAAAATTGCGCCCTGCGTTATCTGCGGCGTGATCCAGGAACACGTGGACTGCTTCCGGTGCCGACGGTGTCACCGGAAGCCTTGTATTTCTGTTGAACGAGGGGGATTTTTATGGCCGGTATGTTCGAACTTTTCCTTGACGACGACGCTACATTCAAATTCCAACTCACAGCCCCGGACGGTACCGTAATGGCCGTGTCCCGGGCTTTTTCGGATAAGGAGGAAGCGGTAAGGGGAATTGCCGCAGTCCGCGAGTACGCCGGCATGGGTCTCGTACGGGAGATTTCGGCATCGCCGGTGGACCGCCCATCCTCGCCCCGCCCGTCGCCACCCCGCAAGGCCGCGCCCCGTCCGGCCGCCGTGATCGAGGGTGTTCCCGCGGCAGGCCTGCGGCGCACCGCCCTGCCGCGCACTGAAGCGCTGCGGGCGTGCAGGACCACCGATCACGCAAGGACTCTGGTGTCCGGCGCCGACGGTTACTCGCCCGGCGTGTGACCATGGAAGGACAGGACGCGGCAGCAGGCGGCGCGGCGAACCAGCCGAAGAGTGTGAACACATACTCCAGTGCCTTGGGGGACGCCAACTGTGCCGCCGGGACATTCCATTACGATGCCGTGTCCAAGGAACTGCACTGGTCGGATGAGCTCTATGCCCTGCATGGGTACGCCCGCGGGGAGATTGTGCCGACCATCGAACTGCTCTACTCCCACAAGCATCCCGAGGACCGCGGGCGCTGCCAGGAAGTCTTCTCGGCGGCCTGCGTTTCGGGCGGCTATTTCTGCAGCTATCACCGGCTCATTGACTCCAGGCTGCGAGAGCACCGCGTCATCACGGCAGGGGAGGCTGTGGTGGAAGCTGGCGTGCTGCAGAGCGCGGACGGCTTCATCATTGACCTCACCAGCACGCTGCACTGGGAAACGGAGCGGGCCGCCCGCGAAGCGGTGGAGGGTGCCGTCGGGACGCGCGCCACCATCGAACAGGCCAAGGGGATTCTGATGGGGAGCCTGCGCATCGGCTCCGAGGCGGCGTTCGACCTTCTCTCCACCCACAGCCAGCACACCAACATCAAGGTTTACAGCACGGCCGCCGACCTCGTCCAGCGTGCCAACGACCCGCAGCAGATCGCCCTGTTGGATGCCTTCATTGAGGAACTGCAGCGAACGTCAGGCCGCCGCACGGACAGCGACAGCATTCCAGGCTGATGAGCGTGCGCCGGGGCTGATGCTGCGCTGCCGGCCGGCCCGTGCGGCGTCCCGTCACTCTTCGGAGAAGTCACCGGCCTGGCGGCGGAAGTCCGCCAGTATCCGGATCAGCTGCTCCATGTCGCTGTCCGCGAAGCCGGACTGGCTGAAAACCTCCGTGTTGAGGACCGCCGTCGCACGTTTGGCGATGGTGCTGCCTTCGGTGGTGAGTTCGATCAGCGTGGTGCGGCCGTCAGTCGGGTGCGGTGAACGCACCACGAGTCCGGCTTTTTCAAGGCGGTCGACGGCGTTGGTCACGGACGTCGGATGGACCTGGAGCAGGGCGCTCGCTTTGTTCATAGGAAGCGAGCCGCTGCGCGCGAAACTCAGCAGAGCCAGCAGCTCGTAGCGGGCAAAGGTGAGGCCGAAGGGTTTCAGGGCGCCCTCAATGCGGGCCAGGAGTATCTGCTGCGTGCGCATGATGGCCGTGATGGCGGCCATCGGCGCGGCGACGTCGCCCCATCCATGGCGTTCCCAGTTTCGCTGGGCGTCGGCGATGGGGTCGCGGGGGAGCGGCGTTGCCATGGTCATTTCCCGCTCTTCAGGCCCGGAAAGTCGGCTTCGGAATACTCCCTGCCCAGGCCCCGGCTTGGGCCCTGGGGACCCGGGGTACCGGAACCTGGTGCGCCGCCGTGCCTGGCCTCCTCGCTGTGACGCAATTCCACCCGGCGGATCTTGCCGGAAATGGTCTTGGGCAACTCGGCGAATTCGATCCGGCGAATGCGCTTGAAGGGAGCCAGGTGGTCCCGGCAGTAGCGGAGGATCTCCTCGGCCAGTTCCGGCCCCGGTTCGTGGCCGGCCGCCAGAACCACGAACGCCTTGGGCACGGATAGCTTGACGGGGTCCGGGGACGGGACCACGGCTGCCTCGGCCACGGCAGGGTGCTCGATCAGTACGCTCTCCAGTTCAAACGGGGACAGCCGGTAATCAGAGGATTTGAAGACGTCGTCACCGCGGCCAACATAGGTGATGACGCCCTGCTCGTCCCTGCTGGCCATGTCGCCTGTGTGGTAGTAGCCGCCACGGAAAGCGTCCGCCGTCTTCTCAGGATCTCCGTAGTACGCCTTCATCAGCCCCACGGGGCGGGGGTCCAGGCGCAGGCAGAGCTCGCCGTCGTCCGCCCCTTCCCCGGTCGCGGGATCAACAAGAACCACGTCATAACCGGGCAGTGGCTGGCCCATGGCTCCGATCTTGACCGGCTGGCCAGGGGTGTTGGCCACCTGAACGGTCGTCTCCGTTTGGCCGAAACCGTCGCGGATGGTCTGTCCCCAGGCGCGGTGAACCTGCCCGATCACCTCGGCGTTGAGCGGTTCGCCGGCCGAAACCACCTTGGCGGGCGGATTCCTGAGCAGCGTGAGGTCTGCCTGGATCAGCATTCGCCACACTGTGGGCGGGGCGCAAAAGCTGGTCACCTTCTCGCGGTCCATCTGCTCCATCAGGGCCCGGGCGTCAAAGCGGTCGTAGTTGTAAATGAACACGCAGGCCTCGGCGATCCACGGCGTGAACACGTTGGACCACGCATGCTTGGCCCACCCCGGGGAGGCCACGTTCAGGTGGACGTCACCGGGCTCCAGGCCGATCCAGTACATCGTGGAGAGGTGGCCCACGGGGTACGACGTGTGCGTGTGCTCCACCAGTTTGGCCTTCGACGTGGTCCCGGAGGTGAAGTACAGGAGCAGCGTTTCGTCGGCCATCGTGGGGGCGTCCGGAGTGAACTCCCCGGGGGAGGCGGCGGAGTCAGAATACCGAAGGATCTCCGGCTGCGTGGTGCCGGTGCCGCCGTCGCCGATTTCAATGAGCCTGTAATCTCCGGGAACATCGGCAAATTTGCCGATGTTGGAACTTCCGACGGCGGCCCAGGCCGCTTCGCCGCGCTCCACCCGGTCCTTCAGGTCCGCCGGACCCATCAGCGTGGTGGTGGGAATGAGCACGATGCCCAACTTGATGCCCGCCAGCATGAGCTCCCAGAGTTCCACCTGGTTTCCGAGCATAACGATCATGCGGTCCCCGCGCCGCACTCCCTGGCTGCGGAACCAGTTGGCCACCTGGTTTGAGCGGGCCGAGAGCTCGGCGAAACTGCGGCGGGTGGCCGTGCCGTCCTGTTCCACGATCACCAGCGCGGGCCTGCTGCCGGCGGCGGGATCGGCAGCGATGGCGTCGAACCAGTCCAGCGCGAAGTTGAATTCCTCGAAGCGTGGCCACTGAAAGCTGCTCCGGGCCTCTGAGTAGTTGTTGCGCAGGGCCAGCAGCTGGTCGCGTGCTGCACGGAAGTCGTCGGTGACTGTCATGGGGCACCTTTCGCCGGGGGATACACATCCTAGTGATCCATGTCACTCTGCAATATACTAGGACATCCAAGGGTTTGAAAGAGTGAAGGGACCGTGCCCGTGCAGCCACAAGGACGTGACAGCGGACAATCCACAGCGGTGCAGGCGGCCGGCGACGACGTGCCCGGGCAGGAGCCGCCCTTTCCCGATGCCGACCTCATGTACATCGCCGACCTGCTTCCTCCGGACGAA
This sequence comes from Arthrobacter sp. Soil_N43, assembly GCF_057655195.1. NCBI lineage: Bacteria > Bacillati > Actinomycetota > Actinomycetes > Micrococcales > Micrococcaceae > Arthrobacter > Arthrobacter sp. Soil_N43. The sequence goes on along the minus strand of NZ_JBDGML010000029.1, from coordinate 24,376 downwards.
CGGAAGCGCTACCTGGATGTTCGGGAATTCCTGCAGGCCAGGGTCAGGGCGCAGTCCATCGATTACTGGAACCGCGAGGAGTTCCCATTCGGGCTGTTGGCGGAGATGGGAAAGCGCGGGCTCGGCGGGCTGCAGACGGACGGCACGTCGAAGCTCTTCAAGGGCCTCATGTATGTCGAGGTGGCCAGGGCCGACGTATCGTTGTCGGCCCTGGTGGGCATCCACAACGAGTTGATTGTGGGAATGATCCACGAACTTGGATCCGAGGAGCAGAAGCGCCGCTGGCTGCCGGGGCTGACGGCATTCACGCAGCTGGGAGCCTTCGCCCTCACAGAGCCGGACCACGGCTCGGACATCGCCGGGGGACTTGCAACCTCGGCCCGGCGGGAGGATGGCGAGTGGGTGATAAGCGGCGCCAAACGGTGGATCGGAGCCGGCACCATCGCTGACTTTGCCCTCGTCTGGGCCCGCGACGAGGCCGACCAGCAGATCAAGGGCTTCATCGTGGAAACCGACCGGCCTGGGTATACCGCGACCAAGATCGCCAACAAGATCGGTCTGCGGATCATGCAGAACGCCGACATCCTGCTGGACAACGTCCGGATCCCGGAGGCCAACCTGCTTCCGGGAGCCACGGATTTCTCCAAGGCGAACGCGCTCCTGAGGGACTCGCGTGCCTGGGTGGGGTGGCAGGGCGCCGGGATCCAGCTGGCTGCGTTCGACGTCGCCCGCTCCTACTCCCTGCAGCGCCGGCAGTTCGGCAAGGAACTGGCCCGCTTCCAGCTCATCCAACAGCAGCTCGCCGAGATCCTGGGCAACGCCTCCGCGTCATTGGCCCTGATGGTGCAGCTCGCCCGGATCCAGGAGGAGGGCAGGCTGGAGATGGCGCAGGCCGCCATGGCCAAGGCCACCACCACCCGGCTCGCCCGCTCCTCCGTGGCCATGGGGCGTTCGCTGCTCGGAGGTAATGGCATCAGCAGCGACTTCGAGATGGGGAAGCTCTTCGGGGATGCCGAGATCCTCTACACCTACGAGGGCAGCTACGAGATCAACTCGCTGATCGTGGCCCGGGCGGTCACCGGGAAGTCGGCGTTCGTCTAGGTGGTGGCGTGCACCGCAGCCTCGCGTGCCGCGGCCTCGAGCCTGTCGAAGTGTGCGCTCTGCTCGGCGGCACTCCGCACGGGAAGGTTGGGGTCATTTGGGCCCTGCCCCGCAGCGCCGTCGATCAGTTCGCGGAGGATGTCCGCGTGCCCCAGATGCTGGGCCGTCTCCGCGCACATGTGAACCAGCATCTGCTGCAGCGTCACGTGCCTGCGCTCTTCCGGCCACCAGGGCACGACGCCCGGAGCATCGAGCGGCAGTGACTCAATGGTGGCGTCGCTGTGGGCGGCCGAGAAGCGGTGCAGCTCCACGATCTCATCACGGGTCTCCCCGGCGGTGGCCCACATGTCCGCGTCAGGTTCCGCGGCGTCGTCGAACCACGGGAGGTCACGCCCGCTGGGACGGCCAAACACCTCGCCGAAGTAGCCCAACTCCACGCTGGCGACGTGCTTGACGAGGCCCAGCAGGTTGGTCCCTGTCGGGGTCATGGGCCGGCGGCACTCGTACTCGCCCAGGCCGTCGAGCTTCGCGAGAAGCTGGCTGCGGCGCGTGCGCAGGTAGCGGTGCAGGGTCGCTTTGTCATCCATAAGGTGCACTCTCGGGTTCTTGGGCGGTGCCAGGACACAAAAATTGCCCGGGACATGCTGACCAGCACGTCCCGGGCAATTTTATTCAAACCTACAGCGGGCGAATGTTCTCAGCCTGCGGGCCCTTGGGGCCCTGGGTCACGTCGAATTCGACTTTCTGGTTTTCATCCAGGGAGCGGTAGCCGCTGCTGGCAATTGCCGAATAGTGCGCGAAAACATCTGCCGATCCGTCATCCGGAGCGATGAATCCGAAGCCCTTTTCGGCGTTGAACCATTTAACTGTGCCTGTTGCCATGTGCTGCTACTTCCTTTGTAACCCTTATTTCTGGTCCTGCTCCGACGGCAGGCAGATGCGGAGAACTGTTTTCCGCTATCTCAAACCTATGGGCAGCACGCGGGCCGTGCAATAGCTGGAGTCATCAACTGTCCCTTCTGAAACTCCGGCTGGCGGCATTAACGGGCCCCATTAATGAGTTGTTCGGCCACTGTTCCTCTGCGGGGACGGTTTTGACCATGTCGCTGGAGACGCATTGTGGCTTAGCGGCCCCGGTAGGCGATGGCCACCACGTAGCCGCTCATGGCGTCAGCAGCACTTTGATCGCACGCCGCTCATCCATGGCCCTATATGCCTCAGGGGCATCCTCAAGGGACATTTCGACGTCGAACACCCGGCCGGGATTGATCCTGCCCGCAAGCACGTCCGCCAGCAATTCCGGGATGTAGGTCCGGGCCGGAGCCATCCCGCCCGACACGGTGATGTTCTTGTCGAAGAGGTAGCGCAGCGGGATCTCCGCGCCGCCGGTCGGAACGCCCACGAATCCCAAAGCGCCGCCGGGGCGTACGGAATGCAGGGCCTGTTCCATGGACTCCTTCGTCCCGACGCATTCCAGCACCGAGTCGGCGAGCACGCCGCCGAGCAGCTCGCGGACTTTCGCCGCGCCCTCGTCCCCGCGTTCATCCACGATGTCTGTGGCACCGAACTCCCGGGCGATTGCCTGCCGGTCGGCGTGGCGGGACATGGCAATGATCCGTTCGGCTCCCAGCCGCTTCGCTGCCAGCACGCCGCAGAGCCCCACGGCGCCGTCGCCCACCACTACAACGGTCCTGCCTGGAGCGACCCTGGCGCTGAGCGCGGCGTGGTGGCCCGTGGCCATCACATCGGACAGGGTGAGGAGGTTCTTGCGCAGCGACTCGTCCGGTTCCCCGAGGTCGGGCACTTTGACGAGGGTGGATTCCGCCATCGGGACACGCACGGCCTGGCCCTGGCCTCCGTCGATGCTGTGGCCCGCGTCGTCCTTGCCGCCCCAGCCGGCGAGCCGGTCGCAGGCCACGGTCACCCCGTTGCGGCACTGAGGGCACTCGCCGCAGCTCACCACGAACGGCGCGATGACGAAGTCGCCGTTCCGGAGCGCTGTCACGTCAGCGCCAATGCTCTCCACGACGCCGATGAACTCATGGCCGATGGCGGAGGGCCGGCCGACCGGCTTCACGCCCCTGTACGGCCACAGGTCAGAGCCGCACACACACGCCGCAGTCACCCTGACCACCGCGTCCGTGGGCAGCTGGACAGCCGGGTAGTCCCGGTCCTCCACCCTGATGTCTCCGGGGCCGTGGATGATGGTGGCGCGCATGGCTGCTCCTGTCGTGGCGGGGTGGGTCCGGCGTGCAACGTAGTCTAGCCGCGCCGTCGCACCGGTCCGGCTCCTAGCGCATGCCTTCACGCCGGATCGCAGTGGCGATGGCGGCTGCCCTCGTTTCCACTCCCAGCTTGGCGTAGATGTGGGCCAGGTGCGTCTTCACCGTGGCTTCCGAGATGAAGAGCCGCTGCCCAAGCTCACGGTTGCTGAGCCCCTCGATGAGGAGGCTCAGCAACTCGGCTTCACGCGGCGTCAGGACCTCGTCGGGATTGCGCAGCTGCTGAAAGAGCCGCGAGGCCACCGGGGCGCTCATCACGCTCTTGCCCTGGACCGCGCCGCGGATGGCAGCGAAGATTTCCTCCGGCGCAGCGTCCTTGAGCAGATAGCCCATGGCGCCTGCATCCACGGCCCGGACGATATCGGCGTCGGAATCGTACGTGGTGAACACGAGCACGGCCTGCCGCCGGTTGCGCTCGCGGATTTTCCGGATGGCCTCGATACCGTCCATGCCGGCACCCATGGCCAGGTCCATCACCACCACGGCCGGGGAATGCTGCTCCACCTGAACCAGGGCTTCCTCGCCCGACGCCGCCTCCGCCACGACATCGATGTCGGGCTGGGTTCCCAGCAGGGCTTTGAGCCCGCTGCGGACCACAAGATGGTCGTCCACGAGGAGCACGGTGATGGCCTTCATACGTCCTCACCGGCAGGCAATTGTGCAGCCACGATGGTCCCTTCGCCCGGTGTGCTTTCCACCGAGAATACGCCGCCCAACTGTTCCACTCGCTGCCGCATGGCACGAAGCCCGTAGCCTCCGGCGTCCGACGGCGGTGGTACCGCTGCGGGATCAAAGCCGGCGCCGTCGTCGTAAATATCCAGCGTGACGGCGGCCGGAAGGAATCCGAGCGTCACCGTGGCGTTGGTGGCGGAAGCGTGGAGTTTGATGTTCGACGCCGCGCTTTGGACCACCCGCAGGAGGGCGTGCCGGACATCCGCGGGAACGGGCCGGGGTTCGCCCGTGACGAGCAGCCGCACCCCGGGGACATACTGGGCGGCGGCCTGCCGGAGCGCCTCGGGGAGCGGGGATGCCTCAAGCCCCGGCGACGCCAGTTCGTGCACCAGGCTGCGGGTCTCGGCCAGGTTCCGCCGCAGCAGCTCGCTGGCCCGCCGCAGGTCCTGCCCGGCGGACGCAGCCGGCCAGTTGCGGTTCGCCGCCTCGAGCAGCAGGAGGCTGCTGGCCAGCCCCTGCGTGACGGTGTCGTGGATCTCCCGGGACACGCGCTCGCGCTCGGCGACGGCCCCGGCCCGGCGCTCGCTGGCGGCCAGCTGCCCCTGGGCCAGCGAAACTTCCCCATGCAGGCGGCGCTGCTCCGCGGCGTCGTGCTCTATGCGGTCGTAGATCAGCGTCAGCATGACGCCAACGGCGAGGGGACCCAGCAGCATGGCTAGGTCGGTTCCGTTGCTGAGCCGGAACAGCCCGACTGCGGTGGCGGCCGCCGTCGCCCCCGCCGCGATGTAGGCGACTGCCCCCGTAAACGCCGTGCGGCAGAGGAAAAACAACGCAAACGAACACCAGGCGAAGCTGGGCGCGGAAATGACCAGCACGGCCCACAGCCCCACCAGGACGAACATCCAGACCGCCCACGGGCGCCGGCGCTGCGCGAGGACCGCGATGACCGCGTACAGCATGCAGGCAGCCACGGCCAGACCGAGGACCAGGAGGTTATCTGCCGGGCTGTGGCGCATCACGTAGCGGACGACCGACGCCACGATCAGCACGGCAAAGCCAAGGTGGACCGCGGCGTCGATCCGGCCCAGGCTCGCCGGAGCTGCTCCGGTGTGCTGGTTGTCGTCGGTGATGATCGGGTCAGGCACTGCGGCTCGGGTAGGCATGAAGGTCCGATTCCGGTGGAGGGATTGCTACCCACCATGCTATTCCCCGCGCCGTTGCTGGTCTCTCAGCCTTTTGGCTGACACCGCTGGCCTTACGGCGGAGCCTTGAACCGCCGAAGGCCCGATGCGGGTGGTTCATGGCCGCAGGCACGATGGACGTACACGATTCCGCCGCTGGGAGTTCAGCTGAAGCTGCACTTCCTTTCCACAAGGAGACCTGCCATGAAGAAGTCCAACAAGGTTTTTGCCGCCGCCGCTGCCGGAGCGCTCGTCCTCACCGCAGGAGCGACCGCCGTCGCCAATGCCGGCACCGCCTCCCCGGCACCGGCGGCCGCGCCCGTGGCTGTTCCGGCTGCTGTGCCTGCGGCCGATGTGCAGCCCATTGCGGACAACGTCGTGTCGCAGAACCGGATCACCGTAGGAGCCTCGGCCAAGGCCGTGGGCGCAGCGCTGGCCAAATGCCAGGCGGACAAGCTGCCGTTCGTGACGGTGGCGCTGGTGGATCGGTTCGGCACTGTGCAGGCACTCCTCCGGGGCGACAACGCGGCCGAGCACACCATCGAATCCGCAAAGCGCAAGGCCTACACGGCGGCCGCGTTCGGAGCGCCAACGAGTGAACTGGCCAAGCGCGCCACGGGGAACGGCCCCAGCATTGCAGACCTGCCCGGCACGCTCTTCCTGCCCGGCGGCGTCCCGCTCAAGGTCAACGGTGTGTCCGTTGCCGGGATCGGTGTCGGCGGTGCGCCCGACGGCAAGCTCGACGAGGCCTGCGCAGACGCAGGTGCCGCTGCCATTGCCGGCGCCGCTGAGTAGGCTCTTTACATGGCGTGGTTCACGGACCCCGGTTCCAAGCAGTCGCGGATGGTCGTGATGACGGCTGTGGCGGTGGCCGTGGCGGCGCTCACCGGATGCGGCCCCGCCGCCTCGGACCGAGCCGCCTCGGACACACCGGCAACGGCCGGCGCCGGGAGCCCGACCGCCGCATCGCCGCAGGCGGCAAAGCCAGTGCCACCGAAGGAGCAGCCAACCGTGCCCAAACCGGCAGAATCCTCCCGTCGGGCCCTGTCCCCGGAAGCCCAGGCGGAACTCGACCAGAGGCTGATCCGTGCTGCCAAGGCCAATGATGTTGACCTGGTCAGGGAGCTGATCCAGGCCGGCGGCAACGTCAACGCCAAGGACGCCATCCAGGATTCAGCGTTCCTCTACGCCGGAGCTGAGGGGTTCGACGAGGTACTCCGGTTGACCCTCGCCAACGGCGCCGACGTGAAAAGCACGAACCGCTTCGGCGGGACCGCCCTTATTCCGGCCAGCGAGCACGGCCACGTCGAGACGGTGAGGATTCTCATTGCCGCCGGCGTTCCGGTCAACCATGTCAACAACCTCGGCTGGACCGCCTTGCAGGAGGCCATCCTCCTCAACAACGGCGGGCCGAGGCAGCAGGAAGTGGTCCGGCTGCTCCTGGGTGCCGGAGCCGACCCTGATATCCGTGATCCGCAGGGCCGGACGGCCTTGGCCAACGCGGAGCGGCTGGGCTTCACCGAGATTGCCCGGCTGATCCGCACCCGCGGCTAGCACCGCCCCCTCTGGCCGCCGTCCTGACCTTCATTCGACGGCCACGCGGCCCGACATGCTGATACAGGCGCGTGTCGGGCCGCGTCTGTGGACAAAGGAGGTCAGGACGGGGCAAACGTCCGGGCTAGACGGCCTCCAGCACACTGACGTAGTTGGCGATGCCCACGCCGCCCATGTTTTGCACGGCGGCGCGGCGGGGGTTCGCGAGCTGCATCGCACCGGCGGTGCCGGTGAGCTGCATGGCGGCAATGACGTGCTGGGAAACCCCGGTAGCGCCCACCGGGTGGCCCTTGGCTTTGAGGCCGCCCGAGACGTTGATGGGCAGCTTGCCGTCCTTGAACGCCCACCCCTCCTCGATGGCCCGCGTGCCCTGGCCCGGTTCGGCCAGGCCCATGGCCTCGTACATCAGCAGCTCGGCGATGGTGAAGCAGTCGTGGACTTCGGCGAAGTCCAGGTCATCCAGTCCGACGCCGGCCATCGCCAGGGCACGCTGCCAGGACGCCCGGGTGGCTGCGAAGGCGGTGGGGTCGCGGCGCTCTGCCGGGAAGAAGTCGTTCGCGTGGCCGAAGCCGGCGAGCCGCACCGGAGCGGTGGCCCCGCCGGTCGGTGAGACGGACAGCACGACGGCGGCGGCGCCGTCGGACACGGGGGAGCAGTCGGTGCGGCGCAGCGGATCGGCCACCATGGGGTTCTTGTCCGAGACCGTGCGGCAGAACTCCTCGCCGAGGTCCTTGCGCAGTTGGGCGTACGGGTTGTCCACGCCGTTGCGGTGGTTCTTCGCCGCGATGCTTCCGAGGACATCGGAGACCGGCCCGTAGCGCTTCTCGTAGTGCTTGGCGACGTCGGCGAAAAGTCCTGTGAAGCCAGTGGTGGACGCCTGGCCGGCCATGTCGTAGTCCGCCCCGAGGAGGGCCGCGCCCACCACATCGGCCCCAGCATGGGTCATCTTCTCGGCACCGATCACCAGCACGGTCTTGGCTGTGCCGGCCAGCAGCGACTTGGTGCCCTGCTGGAAAGCTGCCGAGCCGGAGGCGCAGGCGTTCTCGACCCGGGTGGACGGCACGTTGGCCAGCTGCCCGGACACCTGCAGGGCCAGCGAGGACGGGAAGGCCAGCGGCATCATGCCGGAGTTGAACTGGCCGAGGTAGATTTCGTCGATCTGGCCCGGCTCGATGCCGGCGTTGGAGATGGCCTCGGTGGCGACCTGGACGATCAGCGATTCCAGTGTTTCGTCGGTGAGTTTGCCGAACCGGCTGTGGCCCCAGCCGGTGAGCAGGATGTCCTTGCCGAACTGTTCTTTGAGGCTCATGCTGTGGCTCCTTCCAGGGTGTCTTCCAGTCCAGGCGCAGCTTCGAGGCTGATGTCGAACGCGGCCTCGGTCTTCTCCCGGATCTCCTCCACGCTGACCCCCGGCGCGAGACGGGTGAGCGTGAGCCGCCGGCCGCCGTCGTCCGCCTTGACCAGGTCGAACACTGCAAGGTCGCTGATGATCCGGTCCACCACGCGCAGGCCCGTGAGCGGAAGGGTGCACTCCCTGACGATCTTGGCGCTGCCGTCCTTGGCATTGTGTTCCGTCAGGACGACCACGCGCGGCGTGCCGGCGACGAGGTCCATGGCGCCTCCCATGCCCTTGACCATCTTGCCGGGGATGGTCCAGTTGGCGAGGTCACCGTCGCCGGAGACCTGCATGGCGCCCAGGATGGCCACCTTGACGTGGCCGCCGCGGATCATGCCGAAGGAGGTGGCGGAGTCGAAAATGCTGCCTCCGGGGAGGACGGTGACGGTCTGCTTGCCGGCGTTGATGAGGTCGGCGTCCTCCTCGCCCTCGAAGGGGAACGGGCCCATGCCGAGCAGCCCGTTTTCGCTCTGCAGGACCACGCGGACACCGCGCGGCAGGTTGTTCGCGACGAGCGTCGGAATGCCGATGCCCAGGTTGACGTAGTCGCCGTCGTTCAGTTCTTCCGCCGCGATGGCGGCCATCTCATCCCTGGTCCAGGCCATGGGGTTCTCCTTCGGTTTCAACGTTGCGGGGGCTTAAGTGTTCGTTCGCGCTGGGCGGTTTAGGCGGGGAGGGGTTCGAGGCGCGGGCGCACCGTGCGCTGCTCGATGTCCTTGGGGCGGTTGCTGGCCTGCACGAGATGCTGAACGTAGACGCCCGGGGTCACGATGTGGTTGGGGTCCAGCGCGCCGGGTTCCACGATCACCTCAGCCTCCGCGACGGTCACGGCCCCAGCGGTGGCCACCACCGGATTGAAGTTTCGTGCGGTGTAGCGGTAGATCAGGTTTCCGTCAGTGTCGGCGGTGTGGGCGTGGACCAGGGCGACGTCGGCCCGGATGGACCGCTCCTGAACGTATGTTTCGCCGTCGAACTCCGCGAGCGGCTTTCCTTCCGCGACGAGGGTGCCCACCCCGGTCTTGGTGTAGAACGCCGGGATGCCGGAGCCGCCGGCGCGGAGGCGCTCGGCGAGTGTGCCCTGCGGCGTGAACTCCACCTCGAGCAGTCCCGCAAGGTATTGCTCCGCGAAGAGTCTGTTCTCGCCCACGTAGGATGCGATCACTTTCCGGACCTGGCCCGCCTCGATCAGGATGCCGAGGCCCTTGCCGTCCACGCCCATGTTGTTCGAAACCACCGTCAGGCCGCGGACGCCGGAATCCCGCACGGCCTCGATCAGGTCCGCCGGGATGCCGCTCAGGCCAAAACCGCCGACGGCGAGCGTCATGCCGTCCCGCAGGACACCGCGCAGGGCATCGGCAGCGCCGGATTTCAGTTTGGACATGGCATCTCCTCATTGAGTAGGCACGAATGGTATCCACTTTGTGGACTAAACCTCTGATGTCCGAGCGTACGGGGGCTGGAAAGGGGCTGTCAATGACGCTAAACGGCCAATACAACGCTCACTCTTACACTGTGGACGGTATGCTTTCTGGTGTCCACAATATGGATGACAGAGGAGAATCATGAACCAGATGCCGGTCCAGGGAGCCCAGGTGGTGAGCCGCATTGCGGGGCTCCTGCGCATTGTTGGCCGCAAGCCGGAGGGGAGCCCGCTCGTTGAGCTGGTGCGGGAGTCCGGACTGACCCGGCCCACGGTGCACCGGCTGCTGACCTCACTGGCCGCGGAAGGGCTGCTGGACCATGAGGCCCGGACCGGCAACTGGGTCCTCGGTCCGGAGGTCCTGCTGCTCGGATCGGTGGCGTCGGCCCGGTTCCCGCTCGAGGACATCGCCCGGCCGAGCTTGCGCCGGCTCGCAGAACAAACGGGTGAGAGCGCCTTCTTTTCCATCCGGCGAGGGGACGAGACGGTCTGCCTGCTCCGCGAGGAAGGCAGCTTCCCGGTGCGGTCCTTCGTGCTGCACGAGGGCGTTCGTTTTCCGCTCGGTGTGGCGTCTGCCGGCACGGCGATCCTGGCCTTCCTGCCGGTGGGCGAACAGGAGCAGATCCTGGCAGATTGGCCCGCCCATGCCGGCAAATTTGCGGAAGGGCACACGGAAGCAGTGGTCCGGGCCAATTTGAAGAGGACGCGGGAGGTTGGCTACTCGGTTAATCCGGGGCTGGTGCTCGAGGGCAGCTGGGGCATGGGCGCCGCCGTGTTCGACCAAGCGGGCCGACCGGCCTGGGCCTTGTCCCTGACCGGAATCGAGCCGCGCTTCCGCGAAGACCGGCAGGAGTTCCTGGGCCGGCTCCTCATGGAGGAAGCCCACCGGATCACCGTCCAACTGGGCGCCCCTTAAGCGGCAGGACAGGGGTCGCCGCGGGCTGTTGAGACCACCGTATGCCTCCGCCTACTCTTGCAGTATTGCCCTTGCAGCAAAGTGCCGGACAACTCCAAGGAGCCCAGGACATGAGCACCAGGATCTATTTCGAGGAATACGGCAGCCCGCAGGTGCTCAAAGTCGGGACTGAAGAACTGCCGGAGCCCGCCGAGGGGCAGGTCCGGGTGGAATTTCGGGCCGTGAGCGTCAATCCGATGGACTGGAAAATCGTCGCCGGCTACGTGAAACAGTGGGTTCCCCTCGACTTGCCGGCGGTTCCCGGATCTGAGGCGGCTGGCGTGGTCACCGAGGTGGGTCCGGCCTTCGAAGGCTTCGCCGTAGGCGATGAAGTCATTTGGAACGGCCTCGTTGGCGGATACCGCACTGAGGCCCTGGTTTCCGCGGACGAGCTGACGCCCCTGCCGGTGGGCATCGACTTCGAACAGGCCGCCTGCATTCCGGTGGCCGGCGGGGCGGCCTACTCGGCCCTCAAGCAGCTAGGGGTGGGCGAAGGAGACACCCTCCTCATCCATGGGGCAGCGGGCGGTGTGGGGTCGGCCGCGGTGCAGATCGCCCAGGCCTTCGGGGCTGCGGTTATCGGGACGGCGTCCGAGCCAAACCACGAGTACCTGGCCGAGCTGGGAGCGCTGCCCGTGACGTACGGCGCCGGGCTGGTCGAGCAGGTCAGGGCCCAAGGCAATGTGACGGCTGTGTTCGACACGGTGGGCACCGAAGAATCCATCGCAGCCACGCTGGAATTGCTCGAGGACCGGAGCAGGGCAGTGACCACGGTCCCCGGCCAGTCCTCCGCGGAGGCCGGAATTGCGAAGCTCCAGCTACTGGACGGGCACGTCGCGGAGGTCGCAACCCTGGCGGCCGAGGGCCAGATCACGTTCACGATTTCCCACCGGATGCCGCTGATCGAAGCTCCTGAGGCACTGGAAATCAGCCGGTCCGGCCACGTGCGCGGCAAGATCGTGCTGCTGCCCTAGGCTGACGGCTTCGCCTCAGAGCCCCACGCCTCAGAGCCCCACGCGCGGCTCCTCCGGACCCTCGTGCTTCCACCAGGTATCGAAAATGGAGACGGGGACGGTGCGCTTGTGCCGGGTTCGCAGGTACTTTTCCTCGATCAGGGCCGCTGCGTCCTCGGGGATCTCGCGGCCTTCGAGGTAGTCGTCGATCTGGTCGTAGGTGATGCCGAGTTCGTCCTCGTCAGTGCGGCCGGGCCTGCCGTCCAGGAGGTCGGCCGTGGGGACCTTCTCCCAGATCCTCGCGGGCGCGCCGAGTTCGGCAAGCAGTGCACGGTTCTGGCGCTTGTTCAGGCCGAACAGCGGAAGGATGTCCGCGCCGCCGTCGCCGAATTTGGTGAAGAAGCCCGTCACGGACTCGGCGCCGTGGTCCGTGCCGATCACGAGGTAGTTGTGTTCGCCGGCAAGGGCGTACTGGGCGATCATGCGCGTGCGGGCCTTGGTGTTGCCCTTGTGGAAGTCGGAAATTCCGTTGCCCACGGTCTTTTCGAACTCGTCCTCGAAGCCGTCCACGGCCGCGGAAATGTTGAACGTCCATTCAGTCTTGGCTTTGATGAAGTCCAGGGCGGCCTGGGCATCGTCCTCGTCATGCTGCACACCATAGGGGAGGCGCACAGCGACGAAGTTGGCGTCAACGCCCTCGGACTCAAGTTCCTCGACGGCGAGCTGGGCAAGTCGCCCGGCGAGCGACGAATCCAGGCCTCCGGAAATGCCCAGGACGAAGCCCTTGGTGCGGGTGGCCCTGAGGTACTCCTTCAGGAAAGTGACGCGTTTGCGCACCTCCTCTGCGGGATCGATCCGGGGCTGAACGCCCATTTCTTCAATGATCTTGGCCTGGAGTTCGCGCATGTGCCCAGCCTAGTCAGCGGCATCCGCCACGCTCAACTGTGTCCGCCAGCCCGGGCGGAATGCGTCGGGCCTGGGCTACGGAACGCGTGCCGGCCACTTCCGCTGCGCCAGCCACTTTCCGCAGCGAAATCTGCCCGTGCTCCGCACCGCCGCCAGGCGTAGCGTTGGTGCATGGAGCGAACTGGGTGCGTAGTGGCCGGCGGCGGACCGGCGGGCATGATGCTGGGCTTGCTGCTGGCGAGGGCAGGCGTCCAGGTTGCAGTCCTCGAAAAACACGGCGATTTCCTGCGTGATTTCCGCGGGGACACGGTCCACGCCGCGACCATCCGGCTCATTGACGAACTCGGCCTCGGCGGTGCCTTCCGCGAGTTGCCGCAGAGCCGGCTGCGCAACGTCGCATTCCCCGTCCCGGGCGTCGGCCTGGTGACCCTGGGAGATTTTGCTTCCCTGCGGCCCCCGTACAACTACATCGCCATGATGCCGCAGTGGGACTTCCTCAATTTCCTGGCCCGAGCCGCCGCGGAGGAACCCACGTTCACGCTGCTCATGGAGCACACCGCCACTTCCCTGATGTTCGACGGCGGAAGGGTCACCGGTCTCCGCTACCGGACCAGGGCCGGGACAGAGGGGGCGATCCGCGCGGACCTGGTGGTGGCCGCGGACGGGCGGCATTCCGCGCTCCGCCAGGCGGCCGGCCTAGTGCCCAAGGAATTCCCGGTGCCGTTCGACACCTGGTGGTTCAAGCTTCCGCGCTATCCCACGGAAGAGGGCGAAATCGCGGGGATCGTTCCCGCCTTCAAGGGCACGGAGGCCATGATTGCGCTGTTCCGGGACGACTACTACCAGATGGGCTATCTGGGGCCCAAGGGAGCGGACGCGCGCATCCGGAGCGAAGGGGTGGAACGGTTCAGGGAACGCGTCGCCGTGCTGAGGCCTGACCTGGCGGACCGCGTGGATGCCATCCGATCATTGGATGACCTGCACTGGCTCGACGTGCGGCTCAACCGGCTGCGGCACTGGTACGTGGACGGGCTGCTCTGCATCGGAGACGCGGCCCACGCGATGTCGCCGGCCGGGGGAGTGGGTATCAACCTCGCCATCCAGGACGCTGTGGCGGCGGCGGCGCGGCTCGCCCCTGGCCTCCTCCGGGGCCAGGTGACCATGCAGGACCTGGAAGCGGTGCAGCGCCGGCGCCGGATGCCCACCGTGGTGGTCCAGACAGTCCAGCGCATCATGCACCGCGCCGTCTTTGTGCCGCTGTTTACGGGCCGGAGAGCCGGTGCCCCCGCTTTCCCGCTCTTTATGGCCCGGCACGTCCCGGCGGCCCGGAAGGTTCTGCCGCGCATGATTGCCTTTGGGCCACGGCCCGAGCACGCACCAGGGTTCGCCCGGCGGCAGGAACCGCGGGCGGTGCCATAGGGCGATGCCCCTGGAACGGTGCCACTAAACTGGACCCCATGACTGCCACCAGTGTTCCTGCAGCAGATGCTGCTGCCGCCCGTGCCCGCCTGCTTGAACTGATCAAGGAACTCGCCGTCGTACGCGGCAAGGTCATCCTCTCCAGCGGGGCGGAGGCCGACTACTACATCGACCTGCGTCGGATCACCCTCCACCACGAGGCCTCCAAACTTGTTGGCCAGGTCATGCTTTCACTGACCGACGACGCCGGGATCGACTTTGAGTGCGCCGGTGGGCTGACGATGGGTGCCGATCCGGTCGGTACGGCTGTGATGCACGCCGCCACTGACGCCGGCCGCACCGTTGACGCGTTTGTGGTCCGGAAGGCGCAGAAGTCGTACGGCATGGGCCGCCAGGTTGAGGGCCCCTCGGTCGAAGGCCGCAAGGTCCTGATCCTGGAGGACACGTCCACCACCGGCGGCTCGGCGCTGACCGCCGTCGAGGGCGTCCGGAAGGCCGGCGGCAACGTGGTGGCCGTTGCCGTGATCGTCGACCGGGACACCGGCGCCAAGGAAAAGATCGAAGCCGAGACCGGCGTCCCCTACCTGTTCGCGTTCGGCAAGGACGAGCTCGGCCTGAACTGAGTGGCCGCTTTTCTGTGGACGGCACTTCAGGGGTGGCCTAGTATTTCGATACCCGCATCAAGATTCCACCCTGGAGTAGCCTCGCCATGCGCACGCCCGATTCCGCCCCGAGCAGTACTTCCCGTGCCCTGACCAGCGTTGAGCAAATCCAGAACCTCATCCTGGAAAGCACTGACTTTGAGGCCTTCCTGAACGAGCTTGCGCGCTACTCCGCGCACCAGGTGGCAGGTGACGGCGATGACGCCCTGTGCGGCATAACCCTGCTCCGCGACCGCAAGGCAGCCACCATTGGCTGGAGCAGCGACTCAGCCCGGGAAGTGGACCAAATCCAGTACTCGCTGTCCCAGGGGCCGTGCCTCACTGCGGCAGAGGAAGAGCGGGAGGTCCACGTGCCGGATCTTCTGGAGGAGAACCGGTGGGGGCCGGACTACGCGAACGCCGTGGCCTCCCACGGGCTGCGCTCCGTGCTCTCGCTGCCGTTCAACTTGCAGGGTGATGCCAAGGCGGCACTCAATCTGTATTCGGACGTCCCGCACAAGTTCAACGAGGTCGCCGCTGCCCACGCCCGCGGCTACACCCGTGAAATCTCGCAGGCCCTGCGCCTGGCCGTCAGGTTTTCCCTGCACACGGACAGTGCCACCAACCTGCGGGCCACGCTTGAGTCCCGCACGGTGATCGACATCGCCATCGGCATCGTCATGGCCCAAAACCGATGCAGCCAGGAAGCGGCGGTGCGCATCCTGACCAACGCCTCGAGCAACAGCAACATCAAGCTTCGCGACCTTGCCGGGTCGCTGGTGAACTCGGTGGGCGGCGCGGACGCCCACACTCACTTTGAGGAGCCCGGGCAGGTGCACGCAGGCTAGTTGCTTGTGCGCTCGGCCTGCCCGGGATACGCTGGCCAAGGTTGAGCCGTCGGCCATAGACATCCTTTTTGGAGTACCTATGGACAACCAGCTCGAATCCCTGCTTAAAATCGACCGCTGCACCAACACCGCCAGGATCGACATCCTCGGCAGCCTCACTCCGGCATCCCGCCCAGATCTTCTGCACGAAATCCACCGTGTTCGAGGCATGGGCATCACCTCCTCCATCACCGTGGACCTTTCCCGCGCCGCGTTCGTGGAGTCCTGCGCCCTCGCCGGCCTGCGCATGGACCTGAACGCCCAGGACGCCAGCCTGCAGGGTGAGTCGGCTGCCGCTGCGCCAGGAATTTCGCTGGTGGTCATGGCGGGCGGCGGGCAGGAGGCGGCGGAAACAGGGAACCTCACTGCGCTGCCGCAACCGTCGCTGCCGCAACCGTCACAGCCGGTTGCTGCACCGGACCCCTCGGGGGTTCGCCCACTGTCCAGCTACTCCTCCGAGGAGCTGCTGGCGGCGAGCGACTCCGTTTTTAAACTACTGGACGATCCCTCCGGCCGCTGGGGGCAAGAGCTGCTGGCACACTACGAAGCCATCGGAGCGGAACTGACCCGGCGTGAACTCTTCGAAGAGTCGGTGGAGCAGGCCGCCGGCAGCTGAGCGCGGTGCCGGCAGCCGCGCCGGGTAATTGCCCACGGCGGTTGAACTATGCCTAGGGTAGATGAGTGCCGTATGAAGGATCCGCAGGTCCGGAGCCGTCGCCGGGTACAGATGCGACCCGGCTGATCCGTCATGCCTCCGAGCTGAAGCGGTTCTCCCGGCGGGCTTTCCTCACTGGGGCAGGGGCGGCGTCAGTCCTGGCCACGGACATGCTGCTGACCCAGCGGGTCCAGACCGAACGCCAGGTCCACAAAGTCCTGGTGGTCGACGACGATTTCGCCCAGAGCTACTTCCCCAACGCCAGCTGGATCCTGTTTCCCGGCTACAAAACCAGCTGGGAGGAAGCGCAGTGGATCCTGAATTCGCTGCGTGGAACCCTGCGGCAGCGCGGCCAGCTCGCAGCCGTCGGATACTCAAACCTGGGGCTGGATATCGACGAGCTCGTCGTTGCCGTGATTGAGCATGTCCGCGCCCGGAACCTAACCACGCTCTACTTCTACGGCCACAGTTTTGGGGGCATGGTCGCCACCCAGGTGGCCGCCCGCCTCCTGGAATTACACGGTGTGGAGGTGGCCTTCATCGTGCTGGACTCCAGCCCCTACAGCAAGTTCGACGTGCTGGACCAGAGCTGGTTTGACGGTGTGGTCTTCCTTTACGAGCGGGGGTTCCGGGTGCCCTCGGTGCTGCGCGGCGGCTACGAGCTGGGGGAGCGTGTGGTGCACAAGGACGAGCGCACGTGGCGTCAGATCCTGGACCAGACGCTGGAACAGCTGTCGCCGATCGCGCCCTCCAGCGTGCTGATCCAGTCAGAATCCGCCTATATCTACCACTTCGATGCCACCCGGTTCGCAGGACAGATCGGGGACGCCCGCATGGCCTACATCGGGAATCCCCGGGACCAGACGGTCAACTACGAGACGGCGCACCAGTCCTGGGCGCGGACGTTTGCCGCCAACATGGCGTCCTCGGAGCTGCAGACCGAGGGGGCACTTCCCGCGCACGCCAGCCCGGGCTGGAACCCGTTCGTCTACCGGCCGATCCTGGCTGACCTGCAGGACGAAATTTTCCCGCTGCCTGGCGGCGGCGGGAGGATTACGCCGTTCTAGCCGGCCGTCAGATCTGGCTCTTCAGGTCCGCCACGGAGTTCAGCACCTGGTTGGGGCGGAACGGGTACGCGGCGATGTCCTCCCGCTGCGTGATGCCGGTGAGCACCAGCACCGTGTGCAGGCCGGCTTCCATGCCTGCAATGATGTCCGTGTCCATGCGGTCGCCGATCATGGCGGTGGTTTCGGAGTGGGCATCGATCTGGTTCATGGCTGATCGGAACATCATCGGGTTGGGCTTGCCCACGATGTACGGTTCGCGGCCCGTCGCCTTGCTGATCAGGGCAGCGATGGCGCCGGTGGCGGGCATGGGGCCCTCCTTGGACGGGCCGGTGGCGTCCGGGTTGGTGGCAATGAAGCGAGCACCGGCCAGGATCAGGCGGATCGCCATGGTGATCGCCTCGAAGGAATAGGTGCGGGTCTCGCCGAGGACCACGAAGTCGGGGTTCTGGTCGGTGAGGATGAAGCCCGCCTCATGCAGCGCCGTCGTGAGTCCGGCCTCGCCGATCGTGTACGCGCGGTTGCCGGAGTCGGAGCCCTGCACCTGGTCCTTGAGGAACTGTGCCGTGGCCAGTGCCGACGTCCAGATGTTTTCCTCCGGGATCTCGAGGCCGGAGGCCCGCAGCCTGGCGGCCAGGTCCCGGGGGGTAAAGATGGAGTTGTTGGTCAGCACCAGGAACCGCTTGGACGTGTCCACCCACCGCTGGATCAGTTCCGCGGCGCCGGGGACGGGCTGGTTCTCGTGCACCAGGACGCCGTCCATATCGGTCAGCCAGCACTCGATTTCCTGCCCGCTCCGGTATACCGATGCCGATTCCTTTACCTGGTCTGCTTTCGCCATGTCTTCCTCCGCCGGTGATGAATGCATTCTCGGAGCCCAGTCTAGTGTTGAGGGGTGACTCAGACGCCCGGGACCCCAGCCGAACGCCAACCGACCGCAGAGGAAGCCTCTGAACCCAAGGCGGAGGTCGGCGTCGGGCCCTGGGAGGGCCAGTGGCCCGAAGGCGACCACTGGGACCCTGACCTCCTCGCGGACGGGGACCGCCGCAACGTGGTGGACAAATACCGCTACTGGAAGCACGAGGCGATCGTCGCCGACCTTGATTCCAAGCGGCACGACTTCCACATCGCCATCGAGAACTGGCAGCACGACCTCAACATCGGCACCGTGGTGCGCACCGCCAACGCCTTCCTCGCCAAGGAAGTGCACATCATCGGACGACGGCGGTGGAACCGCCGCGGGGCGATGGTCACCGACCGCTACCAGCACGTCCGGCACCACCCCACCGTGGAGGATTTCGTGGCGTGGGCGCAGGGGGAGGGGCTGGCCATCATCGGGATCGACATCTTCCCCGACTCCGTGCCGCTGGAAACCTACGAACTGCCGCGCAAATGCGTGCTGGTGTTCGGCCAGGAAGGCCCCGGTCTGACCCCGGAGGTGCATGAGGCCGCGGAAGCCACCCTCTCGATCGAGCAGTTCGGTTCCACGCGCTCCATCAACGCGGGATCCGCGGCGGCCATTGCCATGCACGCGTGGGTGCGCCGGCACGTGTTTGGCCAGCACGTCTAGCCCGGGCAGGGAAGTATTACCGGCTGAGTGACCCGAAACACGGCGGTGGCGCAGAAATGACTAGGATGGTTCCTAGCCGACGAGGTTCACTCCAGGGTCAACCCAACCCGCAGACGAAATTACTTGAGGAGTCAGCATGCCCATTGCAACCCCAGAGATCTACGCCGACATGATCGACCGCGCAAAAAAGGGCGGCTTCGCGTTCCCGGCGGTTAACGTCACGTCTTCCCAGACCCTGAATGCGGCGCTGCGCGGTTTCGCCGAGGCCGAGTCCGACGGCATCGTCCAGGTTTCCACCGGCGGTGCGGCCTACTGGTCCGGCGCCTCCGTTAAGGACATGGTTGCCGGTTCGCTGGGCTTCGCCGCGTTCGCCCGCGAGGTGGCCAAGAACTACAACGTCAACATCGCCCTGCACACGGACCACTGCCCCAAGGACAAGCTGGACGGGTTCGTGCTGCCGCTGCTGGCCGCGTCCGAGGAAGCCGTGAAGGCCGGCAAGGACCCGATCTTCAACTCCCACATGTGGGACGGCTCCGCCGAGACCCTGGATGAGAACCTGCGCATCGGCCGTGACCTGCTGGCACGTGCGGCTGCCGCGAAGATCATCCTCGAGGTGGAAATCGGCACCGTCGGCGGCGAGGAAGACGGCGTAGAGCACGAGATCAACGAGAAGCTGTACACCACGGTGGAGGACGCCCTGGCCACCATCGAGGCCTTGGGCTCCGGCGAGAACGGCCGCTACATCACGGCCCTGACGTTCGGTAACGTGCACGGCGTGTACAAGCCGGGCGGCGTGAAGCTGCGTCCGGAGATCCTGAAGGACATCCAGGCGCAGGTCGGCGCCAAGATCGGCAAGGACAACCCGTTCGACCTGGTGTTCCACGGCGGTTCCGGTTCCTCGGACCAGGAGATCGCCGACGCCGTGTCCTACGGTGTGATCAAGATGAACATCGACACCGACACCCAGTACGCCTTCACCCGTCCGGTGGTGGACCACATGTTCCGCAACTACGACGGTGTGCTGAAGGTTGACGGCGAGGTCGGCAACAAGAAGACCTACGACCCCCGCGTCTGGGGCGCCTCCGCCGAAGCCGGCCTGGCCGCCCGCGTCGTGGAAGCCACGCAGCAGCTCGGCTCCGCCGGCAAGACCTTCTAGTCATGTCCGATGAGTTCCGCAAGAACCTGATGGGTCCTGAGCCCACGCTCCTGCCTGCCGAGACCGAGGTCTATGCTCAGCTGGACGCGGGCCAGGAGGCCCTGGACCTCGTGGAGAAGCACCCCACGTCCTCGCTGCTCTGGGCCGTGCTGGCCGAGGAAGCGTGGGCTGAGGGCCGCACCATCGACTCCTACGCTTATGCCCGGGTGGGCTACCACCGCGGCCTGGACTCGCTCCGCCGCAACGGCTGGCGCGGAGTCGGGCCCATCCCGTGGGAGCACGAGCCCAACCGCGGCTTCCTGCGTGCGCTGTACTCGCTGGGCCGCGCCTCGGCGGCCATCAACGAGGCCGAGGAGCCGGAGCGCATTGAGAAATTCCTCAATGACTCGGACCCGGCAGCCAAGGCCGCCATCGAAGGCAAGTAGCATCGAAGGCAAGTAGCACAACTGCATTAAAGACGGCGGGCGGTCACCTTTCCCTGGAAAGGTGACCGCCCGCCGTCGTACGTTCAGCTTGTCGAGACCCGGGCGGGGGCCACGTTAGCCGGCGGCTTTCGCCAAGCCGGTGCGGGCCATGGCATCCGCATACACAACGTGCATTTCATCGAGGTACTGCTGCTGGCGCGCGGGGGCGCCGGCGAAGGCCCGGCCGCTCAGCGAGCGCACCTTGTAGGTCTTAAGGCCACGGCGCCAAAGCAGGGGCACTTCGGTCTTGAGCAGCATGTTCGCCAGCCGGTTGGCCTCGGTGCCGTGGGCGACGATCACCGACGCGCGGGGCACCAGGGCCAGGAACTTCAGCAGCGGCTTGAGGCCGGCGGAAATCTGGTCGGGGGTGAACTTGCCGTTCGGCTCTCCCGGCACGTGCCACGGGTGCACGTTCCACGGCATGACGAACTCGGGACGCAGCCCCAGTTTCCACTGCAGCCCGAGCATGCGGGTGGCCGCGTCATCGTCGCCGGCCGTGATGAAGCCGGACGGCGCTGCGGGGCCGATGTTGGAGAAGAGGCTGATGATGCGGCACTCGTCGACGTCGTGCATGGGGTCGACGTAGGGGACCTGGGTGCCAGGCTTGGCGCTCTGCAGGGAGTCGCACAGCTCATTGACGGCTGCGACATTCGGTTCGTAGCGGCGGCTCAGGAGTTGTTCACGGAAAGATTCAGTAGCCATGGCTGTCATGTAAGTGCTGTGTCTCCTGCGGGGATCGGTCACGCTGCCGTACCGGAAGCGGGCGCGCCAAGTCCGGGACGATTTGAAATGAGGGTGGATCGATTCCTGGTCGATCCTTCTCAGTTTAGCAAGCCGCACCAAGCGCCCGTCCCGCTCCGGCTCCCACGGCGGGACGGGACCCAGACGCGATATCCCAAATGCTCCTAGTAGGTAGACTGGTCTACCTACTAACGTTTCTGTTTCAAGGCCCGGGCGTGAGGATGATGATGAGCGAGCAACAGGCGGCACCGAAGAGTCGTGCTTCCCGAGGGCGTGCGCGCGAGGCGCTGCTTCGGGCGGCCTCCCGGCGCTTTTATGCTGATGGCCTGGCCGGAACAGGTATTGACGCAATTACAGCGGAGGCGGGGGTGGCCAAGAAGAGCCTCTACAACAACTTTGCCTCCAAGGCTGAGCTCGTGACCGCATACCTGAATGCCCGCCACGACGAGTGGATGGGGCTGTACCGGATGAGGCTGGATAGGGCGGCCGGGCCCACGGAGCGCGTCCTCGCCGTCTTCGACGCCTATGCGGACCATGCCGATCTCGCGTACGAGCACGGCTTCAGGGGCTGTGGACTGCTGAATGCTGCCGCCGAGCTGCCTGCCGGGGATGCCGGGAGGGCGGTGGTTCGGCGCCATAAGGAGGAGGTCGAAGCCTTGTTGGCCGGGCATGTGACCGAACTCCTGCCGCACGCACCCCGGCAGGCAGCGACCCTTGCACGGCACCTGGCCTTCCTGCTTGAAGGTTCGATGGCCCGCGCCGGACTTGAAGGCAATGACCAGTGTGTTCAGGAAGCCCGCCGGATCGCGGCCACACTGATCGGCGGCCTGTGAGGGCGGCCGGTTTTGCAGGGGGTGCGTGGGGCGCATTTTTCGTGCTGGCGGCGTCGGTGCTCTGGGTAACCACCGGTACGGCAGCCACCTTCGCCCGGGACGTGAGCCCGCTCGCGATCGGCGCGGTGGCCATGGGCTGCGGCGGCCTGCTCCAGGCTGCTGTTGCGGCGGGAGCGATCCGCGGATTCGCAGCCGCCCTTCGCGGGCAGTGGCCGACAGTGGCATTGGGATCTGTTGCCGTCGCGGTGTACCCGCTCGCTTTCTACTCTTCAATGCACCTGGCCGGCGTGGCGGTTGGGACCGTTGTCTCCATCGGTTCAGCTCCGCTCGCTTCCGCGGTCATTGAGCGCGTTGTGGACAAGAGACGGTTTACGCGGCGGTGGGCAGTCGGTGCGGCGCTGGGCCTGGCGGGCGCTGCGCTGTTGTGCTTTGCGGACGCCGGGCATGCCGGGCCGGGGCCCGCTGCCGCCGGGGGATGGGCAACGCCCGCCGGCATAGGCCTGGGCCTGGTTGCCGGGCTCACCTACGCCTTCTACTCCTGGGCTGCGCACCGTCTGATGAACACCGGCGTGCCCTCGCGGGCGGTGATGGGAACGGTCTTCGGCCTGGGCGGGCTGCTGCTCATGCCTGTGTTGGCGCTGACCGGGGCACCGCTCGCGGCGTCGTGGCAGAACACGGCTGTGGGAGTTTACATGGCGCTTGTGCCCATGTTTGCGGGCTACGTGTTGTTCGGCTGGGGCCTGGCCCGGGTCCGCGCCAGCGCAGCCACCACGATATCCCTGGCCGAGACGGTGGTGGCCGCCATCCTCGCGGTGCTTGTCGTTGGCGAACGCCTGCCTGCCCTGGCCTGGGTGGGTGCCGCTCTCGTCACCGGCAGCCTGTTCGTCCTCACGCTGCCTGCCCCTGTGAAACGTCGCGGACGGGCCGAACCGGCGGACGGCCCTAGCACTGGTTCTGCTGCCGATCGGCTAAACTTGGGTGGTAAGAGCCCCGGAACTCTTGCGCTGGACCCTGCGGTCAACACCGTGGACACCGGCGATGAAATTCGGGGCATTCTCATGAACGGCGCTGACCCCGGCGAGTCACCACGGTGATGCAGCCGGGAATCGGCCCGAACGAATGGGGGAGGATCCCATGCCAGCAATCGTGATCGTCGGAGCCCAGTGGGGCGACGAAGGCAAAGGTAAGGCCACCGACCTGCTCGGCGGCCGCGTCGACTATGTTGTCAAGCCCAACGGCGGCAACAATGCCGGGCATACCGTCGTCGTGGGCGGTGAGAAGTATGAGCTGAAGCTCCTTCCTGCCGGCATCCTGAGTCCGAACGCGGTTCCGATCATCGGCAACGGCTGTGTGGTGAACCTTGAGGCCCTGTTCCAGGAGATTGACGGCCTCGAGGCCCGCGGCGCGGACACCTCCAAGCTGCGCGTCTCGGCCAACGCCCACCTCGTCGCGCCGTACCACCAGGTGCTGGATAAAGTCACCGAGCGCTTCCTCGGCAGCCGGGCCATCGGCACCACCGGCCGCGGCATCGGCCCCGCCTACATGGACAAGGTGGCCCGCCTCGGCATCCGCGTGCAGGACGTCTTTGACGAATCCATCCTGCGCCAAAAGGTGGAAGGCTCGCTGCGCCAGAAGAACGAACTCCTGGTCAAGGTGTATAACCGCCGGGGGATCCTCGTTGACGAGATCGTGAACTACTTCCTGTCCTTCGCGGAGCGCCTGCGTCCCCTGGTCATCGACAGCACCCTGGTGCTGAACACCGCCCTGGACGAGGGCAAGGTGGTGCTCATGGAGGGCGGCCAGGCGACATTCCTGGACGTTGACCACGGCACCTATCCGTTCGTCACCTCCTCCAACCCGACCGCCGGCGGCGCCTCGGTGGGCTCCGGCATCGGCCCCACCCGCATCTCGCGCTCCATCGGCATCATCAAGGCCTACACCACGCGTGTGGGCGCCGGGCCGTTCCCCACGGAGCTGTTCGACGAGATGGGCGTGTACCTGCAGAAGACCGGCGGCGAGTTCGGCGTGAACACCGGCCGTCCGCGCCGTTGCGGCTGGTACGATGCCGTCCTGGCCCGCCACGCTTCCCGCGTCAACGGCTTCACGGACTACTTCGTCACCAAGCTGGACGTCCTCACGGGCATCGAACAGATCCCCGTCTGCGTGGCCTACGACGTCGACGGTGTCCGGCACGACGAAATGCCCATGACCCAGACCGAATTCCACCACGCCAAGCCCATCTTCGAGTACTTCGAAGGCTGGACCGAGGACATCACCGGTGCCCGCACGCTCGCGGACCTGCCGGAGAATGCACGGAACTACGTGCTGGCCCTGGAAAAGCTGTCCGGCACGCGCTTCTCCGCGATCGGTGTGGGTCCGGACCGCGACCAGACCATCGTGCTCAACGACCTCATCAACGACTGACGCATCCGGCTGCAACTTCGGTACCTCCGACGGCGGGGGGCCACCTCCCACGGTGGCCCGCCGCCCTCCTCGTGTCTGGCCTGGAAAAAATGTCCGTTGCCG